>JAHRWB010000079.1 GCA_019090385.1 Pseudomonadales bacterium
CCAAAGAGTGGCCCCGAGACTGGCCTGAGGAAAGAAATGACCGACAATTTTTTGGAAAGAATGGAGAAAAGCTCCCATCTTTCTGCTGGTAATGTTGCTTATATCGAAGCGCTTTACGAAATTTACCTGGATGATCCCCACAAACTACCGGAAGAATGGGTAAAATATTTTGCTGAGCTGCCGGTTGTTGGCGATTCCGAAAAAGCGGATATTCCACAAAGTACTATAATTCAACATTTTGAATTGCTGGGACGAAACAGACTAAAAGCACGACCAGAATCAGTTAGCACTGATGTCGCTCATCACCACGAGTTAAAACAGGTGCGTGTTACGGAGCTGATCAGTGCTTATCGGCATAGGGGTCATAAGCGTGCTTCTCTTGATCCTTTGGAGATGATGGTGCGTCCTCCAACGCCCGTACTGGAAATTGAACACCACCGCTTAACAGAGGCAGATCTGGATACCCAGTTCCAGACAGGTTCCTTTGAGTATGGAGAAGAATCAGCAAAACTTAGAGAAATAGTTGATGCACTGGAGCGCACCTATTGTGGCTCTGTGGGTGCTGAGTATATGCACATAATCGACACAGATGAGCAACAGTGGGTGCAGCAGCGCTTAGAGAGTGTTCGCTCAAATCCGCGTTTTAGTACTGATGTAAAAGATATGATACTTGAGCGATTGACCGCCGCGGAGGGGTTGGAAAAGTATCTGCATACTAAATATCCGGGTATAAAGCGTTTTGGACTTGAGGGTTGTGAATCACTTATACCCATGCTGCATGAAGCGGTACAACGATCTGGCTCTCATGGTGTAGTAGAAGCCGTGATAGGTATGGCTCATCGCGGCAGACTCAATGTATTGGTTAATATACTGGGCAAAAACCCTGCTGAGTTGTTTGATGAATTTGAGGGAAAAGCACAAGTTTCTCACGGTTCGGGTGATGTGAAGTATCATCAAGGTTTTTCATCAAACGTAACCACTCCCGGTGGAGAAATGCATCTGGCTTTGTCCTTCAATCCCTCTCATTTGGAAATTGTATGTCCGGTGGTTGTGGGCTCAGTGCGGGGTCGTCAGGACCGCAGAGATGATAAGGAGGGTGCTATAGTTTTACCGATTTTGCTCCATGGTGATGCATCATTTGCTGGGCAAGGCGTGGTTATGGAGACCTTCCAGATGTCCCAGACACGAGGTTTTAGAACTGGCGGTTCAATTCATATAATTATTAATAACCAGATTGGCTTCACTATTAGTGAGCAGGAAGATGCCAGATCAACAGAGTATTGTTCCGAGATAGCCAAGATGATTCAGGCGCCTATTTTTCATGTGAATGCAGATGATCCGGAAGCAGTCCTTTTTGTTATGCAGGTAGCAGTGGACTACCGTATGCAGTTTAAGAAGGATGTGGTTATCGACCTCATTGGTTATCGGCGACGAGGTCATAACGAGGCCGAGGAGCCTATGCGGACTCAGCCTCTGATGTACAAAAAGATAAATCAGCATCCTACTACGCGTACGCTTTATGCCGACAGACTTATTGCTGAAGGGGTGGTGACTACAGGAAAAGTTTCCAAAATGATGGAGGATTTTCGCGATCGACTAGAGTCGGGCTCACATGTTGCGCTAAGTCTTGTCCACGAGCCTAACGAGTCTTTGTTTATCGATTGGAGTCCGTTCCTTGGCCATGATTGGACCATCCCTGTTGATACCAGTATTGGGATGGACCGTCTTATCAGTGTGGCAAAAAATTTGGAAGTTGTACCGGAAGGTTTTGATCTGCACAGGCAGGTAAAGAAGATTATTGGTGATCGCGTTAAGATGACTGATGGAGAGATTCCTATAAACTGGGGTTACGGGGAGATCATGGCGTATGCCACGCTGTTATCGGAAGGGCATGGTATTCGGCTGACCGGGCAAGATGTAGGCATAGGCACATTTTCACATCGCCATGCCGTGTTGCATGATCAAAAAACCGGCGAGCGTTATATGCCATTGGCGGAGTTGCCTGATTCTGCGCCAATGAATTTGTTTGATTCATTTTTATCTGAAGAGGCTGTGCTGGCTTTCGAGTATGGATACGCTACGACTCGTCCGGCTACGCTGGCTATATGGGAAGCGCAGTTTGGCGACTTTGCAAATGGTGCGCAGGTTGTAATAGACCAGTTTATTACCAGCGGAGAACACAAGTGGGGACGACTGTGTGGTTTGGTTTTATTGTTGCCTCATGGCTATGAAGGTGCCGGACCTGAGCATTCTTCTGCGCGCCTGGAGCGTTACCTGCAGCTTGCAGCAGAACATAATATTCAAATATGTAGCCCGACAACACCCGCACAAATGTTTCACATGGTGCGGCGTCAAATTATTAGGCCCCTTCGTAAACCTCTTATCGTAATGACACCGAAGAGTTTATTAAGACATAAGTTGGCGATATCGACGCTGGAAGAGTTAAGTGACGGGGCCTTTTTACCGGTGTATCCAGAAGTAGACGATTTAAAATCTACATCTGTTGAGCGGTTAATCTTGTGTAGCGGAAAGGTGTATTACGATCTATTGGAGCAACGTCGTAAAGATGGACGCGGAGATATTGCCATTGTTCGATTGGAGCAAATTTATCCTTTTCCTGAGCCTGAATTTGCGGCCGCAGTAAAGCAATATCCAAATTTGGTAGAAGTAGTGTGGTGTCAGGAAGAACCTTTAAATCAGGGTGCCTGGTATGCCAGCCAGCATCACATGCGGCGGGTATTGTTGAGTTGCAATGAAACTCTGTATCTCGCATATGCCGGGCGAGAGGCATCGGCAGCTGCTGCTAGTGGACTAATGGCTGATCATATAGAGCAACAGGTACGACTGGTGAACGACGCACTGTATGGATAACCGGATTAAGACGAAAGGAATGATTCATGACGACCGAAATTAAGGCCCCTCCATTTCCCGAATCCATCACTGAAGGAACTGTCGCTCTTTGGCATGTTAAACCTGGTGATGAAGTGCGGCGAGATGATGTACTTGTTGATATTGAAACTGACAAAGTTGTGCTGGAAATTGTGGCGCCGGCGGATGGTGTATTAAGCGAAATAGTTGTTGAAGAAGGCGGCATCATTGAAGGTGAAGCCCTGATTGGGCGATTTAAGGCCGGTAGCGTGTCATCTGCTTTGGCCGGAGAAGCATCTGCGCCCGAAGCGGAAGTTTCCACAGGTGATTCTGTCGCCATGGGTGTTAGCCCTGCAGCGCGAAAAGTTGCAGAAGAGCAAGGTGTGCGCCTTGGTGACGTGGTGGGAACGGGGAAAGGCGGGCGTATTACCAAGCAAGACGTTTTGCAAAGGGGGAGTAAACCGCCCAGTGCAGCGTCAATTGCATCCGAAACAGAGTCTTTGAATACCTTGAATACAGGTGAGCGGGTCGAAAGACGTGTGCCTATGAGCCGTTTACGTTCGAGTATCGCCAAGCGCCTTGTTGAAGCGCAACATAATGCTGCCATGTTGACGACATTTAACGAGGTAAATATGGCGCCCATCATGGCGCTTCGGAAAAAATATAAAGATGCATTTTCCGTTCGGCACAATGGCTCCAGGCTGGGCTTTATGTCATTTTTCGTCAGGGCTTGTGTAGAAAGCCTGAAGCGTTTCCCTTCCGTCAATGCATCAATAGACGAGAACGATATTATCTATCACGGGTTTTATGACATTGGTGTGGCTGTGAGTAGTGATCGAGGTTTGGTGGTCCCGGTTGTTCGGGATGCCGATGCACTGAGTCTGGCACAAATTGAAGATCAGGTAAGAGACTACGGGGTTAAGGCGCAGTCAGGAAAACTGTCGTTGGACGACATGGCAGGTGGAACATTTACCATTTCTAATGGTGGAGTCTTTGGTTCATTGCTTTCCACTCCTATATTAAATCCTCCTCAGACAGCCATCCTTGGTATGCATAAAATTCAGGACAGGACCATGGTTGAAGATGGTGAAATTGTTATAAGGCCAATGATGTATTTGGCACTTTCTTATGACCATCGCTTGATTGATGGTCAGGAAGCTGTGCGCTTTTTGGTAACCATAAAAGATATGTTAGAAGACCCCGCTCGTATTTTGCTGGAGCTTTAGCTTTCATAAGGCTTTAGATTCAGATTGATACGGTGGAGACACGTACACTATCGTGAAATGCATTATCGAAAAGTAAAACCTAAATGGTGCAAATTAAATCATGTGAATTTAAGTCGCGAGATTTTAAATAGAGTAACTTTATCAATTTGGAACGGACTCAGATGAACAAGAAATATGACGTAATTATTATTGGTGCAGGACCGGCGGGTTATGCAGCGGCAATTCGCTGTGCTCAGTTGGGACTGAAAACTGCTTGTATCGATAAATCTCTCGATAAAGAGGGGAAACCGGTATATGGCGGTACCTGCCTGAATTGGGGTTGTATTCCCTCTAAAGCTCTTTTGGATGCCAGTCAGAAATTCGTTGATGCACGGGACCATTTTGCAGAGGTGGGTATTAGCGTCGGAAAAGTTAGTGTTGATGTGCCAAAAATGATTTCGCGCAAAGATGATATTGTCAAAGGTTTGACTGCTGGCATCGCCGGTCTTTTCAAAGGAAACAATGTAGAAGCGTTGCCTGGCACCGGAAAGTTGTTGGCTGATCGCGTAGTAGAATATGTTCAGCATAATGGTAGCACCGAAAATTTATCAGCTGATAACATAATTCTTGCGCCGGGTTCACAACCCATTGACATTCCACCTGTACCTTTGGCGGATAACGTTGTCGTAGATTCTACGGGTGCGCTAGAATTTGAGTCGGTGCCTAAACGCTTGGGTGTAATAGGGGCGGGCGTTATTGGATTGGAGCTGGGCAGTGTTTGGTCTCGTTTGGGCTCTTCAGTGGTAGTGTTGGAAGCGCTGAAAGATTTTTTGCCGATGGTTGATCAAAGGCTCTCGCGGGATGCTTTAAAGGCCTTTAAAAAGCAGGGTATGGATATTCGCCTGGGAGCGCGTGTTACCGCTTCCAAAGCTACTAAGAAACAAGTGGCAGTAATTTATGAAGATGCAGAAGGCGAACACCAGGTAAAATTTGACAAGCTAGTGGTTGCCGTGGGGCGTAAACCGGCCATCAATGGCATATTGGCTGCTGATTGCGGTATTGTGCCGGATGATCGGGGCTTTTTATCGGTAGATGAGTTTTGCGCGACAAATATTCCAAATATATATGCAGTTGGTGATACAGTACGGGGCCCGATGTTAGCGCATAAGGCTACAGAAGAAGGAGTGATGGTTGCCGATCGTATTGCTGGTCAGAAGACAATGGTTAATTATGATTGCATCCCCAGCGTTGTTTATACCCACCCTGAGATAGCATGGGTAGGAAAAACTGAACGAGAACTTAAGAAAGAGGGTGTTAAGTTCAATGTGGGTTCCTTTGCATTTAATGCCAATGGTCGGGCGATGGCAGCGAATGATACTGACGGCCTTGTTAAAGTGCTGGCGGATGCTGAATCTGACCGTATTTTGGGTGTGCATATATTGGGTAATCAGGCTTCAGAGTTGATTGCCCAAGCAGTTATTGCCATGGAATTTGACGCTTCGGCTGAAGATTTGGGTCTGACTATGTTTGCCCATCCAACACTTTCTGAGGCGGTACATGAAGCCGCATTATCGGTATCGGGGCATGCTATTCATATGCTGAATCGGAAGCGTAAATAGCTTCGTACAAACCTATTAAACGATTGATGTTTAAAATTCAATGCCTGCTTGTGTGCTTGTCCAGGAAACTGACAAGATAAGCCATGACACGCGAAACTATGAACTAATGAATTGATGATTTAATGAAAAGAGAGAATGTTTAACTATGAATATACATGAGTATCAGGCTAAGCAACTGTTTGCCGAGTACGGGCTGCCCGTATCTGTTGGCCATGCGGTAAAATCTGCTGATGAAGCTGTCGCCGCGGCGAAAAAAATTGGTGGGGATCGCTGGGTAATCAAGGTTCAGGTCCATGCTGGTGGCCGGGGCAAGGCTGGTGGCGTAAAACTGATAGATTCTGACGATGAGATTCGGGCCTTTGCTGATAATTGGCTTGGTAAGCGCATGGTGACTATACAGACCGATGCCGATGGTCAGCCGGTAAATACCTTATACGTTGAAAGTTGTACAGATATTGCCGATGAATTGTACTTGGGTGCGGTGATAGATCGTGGTTCACGGCGCGTGGTATTTATGGCATCTACTGAAGGTGGTGTTGAGATAGAAAAGGTTGCCGAAGAGACGCCTGAAAAAATCTTGCGTGCGGTGATTGATCCTGCCGTTGGTGCACAACCCTATCAGGGACGCGAGCTGGCTTTCAAGCTTGGTCTGAAAGGTGATCAGGTAAAGCAATTCACTCAGCTTTTTCTTAACCTTTCACGCTTGTTTCATGAATTGGATTGCGGGCTGGTGGAAATTAATCCGCTGGTTATTACAGCAGAAGGAAATATTCACTGCTTGGATGCAAAACTCAGTATTGATAGCAATGCTCTGTATAGACAGCAAAAGCTGTTGGAAATGGCTGATCCATCCCAGGAAGATAGCCGGGAAGCCGAAGCGGCTAAGTTTGGTCTGAACTACGTGGCGCTGGATGGCAATATTGGCTGTTTGGTTAATGGTGCTGGCCTGGCCATGGGGACTATGGATTTGGTGAAGCTGGAGGGTGGTTTCCCAGCCAATTTTTTGGATGTCGGCGGTAGTGCTAATAGGGAGGCAGTTGCAGAGGCCTTCCGCATTATTCTTTCCGATTCAAATGTGAAGGCGGTGTTGGTCAATATTTTTGGCGGTATCGTGAGTTGCGCAGTAATAGCAGAAGGTATTATTGCTGCTGTTGAAGATGCTTCGGTGGAAGTACCCGTCATTGTTAGATTTGAAGGTAACAGTGCAGAGAAAGGATCTAAAATTTTGCAGGAAAATAAATTGAATATTATTTCGGCTACGAGTTTGAAAGATGCCGCAGAAAAAGCAGTAGCAGCGTCTGGAGGTGCATCATGAGCATCTTGATTGATAAAAATACCAAGGTACTTTGTCAGGGTTTTACGGGATCCCAGGGCACATTGCACAGTGAACAGGCTATCGCCTACGGTACGCAAATGGTTGGTGGAATTACCCCGGGCAAAGGTGGCACAAAGCATCTGGGCCTTCCTGTTTTCAATACCATGAGTGAAGCAGTAGAAGAAACCCAGGCCACAGTGAGCATAATTTATGTGCCTGCGGCATTTTGTAAAGACTCGATTCTGGAAGCAGCAGATTCTGGCATAGAATTAATTATCTGTATAACAGAAGGTATTCCAACACTGGATATGCTGGAAGTGAAAGAGTCCCTGGATAGTCGGGAAATTCGTTTAATCGGACCCAACTGTCCGGGTGTGATTACTCCGGGGGAATGTAAAATTGGCATTATGCCGGGTGATATCCACTTGCCCGGCAAGGTGGGTGTCGTATCAAGGTCAGGTACATTAACTTATGAAGCAGTGAAGCAAACCACTGACAAAGGTTACGGACAAAGCACCTGTGTAGGCATTGGTGGTGATCCTATTCCAGGAAGCCACTTCATAGATATTTTGGGTTTGTTCGAGGCTGATCCTCGCACCGAAGCCATTGTCATGGTTGGTGAAATCGGCGGTACAGCCGAAGAAGAAGCTGCCGAGTTCATTAAAAGCTCAGTGACGAAACCTGTTGTGTCATATATCGCGGGTGTTACAGCGCCTGCAGGAAAACGTATGGGGCATGCGGGTGCAATAATCGCAGGCGGAAAGGGTACGGCAAGTGAAAAATTTGCTGCGCTTGAATCTGCCGGGGTGAAAACCGTTGAGAGCTTGGCCCAAATTGGTGATGCATTAGCTGAAATCACTGGTTGGTCTTGAAATATTGACGAATTGCCCCACATAGCGGAGCAGGAATTTTAAATTTGCCAGCCAGCCCATGCCGTAATGGCCGGGGCCGGCTTTCTACTATGCTGCGGAAGACAATTATGACTGAAGAAACAAAAGGGAATGAAGAAGTAAAAGACTCGGAATCTGGATCTGAGCAATTCACTTTTCAGACGGAAGCAAAACAACTGCTCCATTTGATGATTCACTCTCTGTACAGTAACAGGGAGATTTTTCTGCGCGAGTTGATCTCCAATGCTAGCGATGCTATCGACAAATTGCGTTTTCATGCCTTGGAAACCCCCTCTCTCATAGATGACGAGGATGAGTTGGGGATAGAAATAACCTTTGATGCAGAGGCCAAAACCCTGACTATTGCTGATAACGGCATTGGCATGAGTAAGTCTGAGGTGATTTCTCATCTGGGTACGATCGCCAAATCAGGGACGGCAGAGTTTTTATCAAAATTGTCCGGGGATCAAGCCAAGGATTCTGTGTTAATTGGGCAGTTTGGAGTAGGTTTTTACAGCACTTTTATTGTTGCGGATAAAGTGGTCGTCAACACTCGTGGTGCCAGCCAGTCTGCCGAGGAAGCGGTCCGCTGGACCTCCAAGGGTGAAGATTCCTATGACATCGAAGAAATAGTTAGAGATCAACGCGGGACAGAAATCGTATTACATCTGAAAGAAGATGCGCTGGAGTTTGCTGATGACTTTCGCTTGCGTTCAATCGTTCGCAAATATTCCGATCATATTGCTGTGCCGGTAAAAATGCTGGAGCCAGAGCAGGCGCCTCTGCCCGATGATAAAGAAGATGGAGACGCTGAAGAAGCGGAGATCGTTCGCGAATTTGAGGCTGTAAATGAGGCGAAAGCACTTTGGACGCGTGCCCGCTCTGATATCGAGGACGATGAATACAAGGGCTATTACAAGCATATCTCCAATGATTTTGAAGATCCGCTGATTTGGAGTCACAACAAAGTTGAAGGCAAGCTGGAATATACCAGTTTATTATACCTTCCCAAACATGCACCTTTTGATATGTGGAATAGGGATACACCACGTGGATTAAAGCTTTACGTTCAACGGGTCTTTATTATGGATGATGCGGAGCAGTTTTTGCCGCTTTATCTGAGATTTGTTAAGGGCATCATTGATAGCAATGATCTACCCTTGAATATCTCCCGTGAAATCCTTCAGGAGGATGACCGGGTAAGTAATATTAAAAATGCGCTGACCAAGCGCGTATTGAATATGCTAAGTAAGATGGCCGGTAATGATTCAGATGATTACCAGGTTTTCTGGGATGAATTTGGCCAGGTATTGAAAGAAGGGCCTTCTGAAGACTTTTCTAACCGTGAAGCTGTTTCAAAGCTGTTGCGCTTTGCTTCTACGCATAACAAAGAAGAAAAGCAGACCGTATCGCTTGAGGATTACGTAGAACGTATGTCCGCAGAGCAAGAGAAAATTTATTTTATCACGGGTGAAAATTATTTAACTGCCAGCAATAGCCCCCATCTGGAAATATTTGCCAAACGCAATATTGAAGTCTTGGTGCTCTATGATCGAGTCGATGAATGGTTAATGTCTTCATTGCCAGAATTTGGCGGTAAAGTGATACAGGATGTGATGCGTGGTGAGCTTGATTTCACGGCGGATGACGAGAAAGATGAAAGCGAGAGCACTGATGACTCTGCGTTATCTGGAGGTTTAACCAAGCGAGTGAAAGAGATACTTGGTGACTCGGTTGATGAAGTGAGGATTTCAACACGTCTGACCACATCTCCTTCATGTTTAGTGCTTGGTGAACATGATATGGGCGCACAAATGCGCAAAATCATGGAGGCGGCTGGCCAGGGTATTCCCGACACCAAGCCAAATTTCGAAATAAATACCGCTCATCCGCTGATTGAGCGGCTGGACTCCGAGCAGGATGAAGATCGATTTTCGGAGCTCACGCGGATACTGTTTGATCAGGCTTCCCTGAGTGATGGAGGCCAGCTAAGTGATCCGGCGGCATACGTATCCCGTATGAACATGTTGCTGCTAGATTTACTCGGCGATAATACCAGTGATACACCAGCGAAGCCTAAGCCTAAGAAAAAAGCCAAGCCTGCGAGTAAAACTCAGAAAAAGGCTGATACAAAGCAAGGTTCAGCACCCAAAGATGCAAACTCAAACGACCTGGATGCCACAGATAAGGAATCTTAGAGTGCCTGGCCCAGCTGATCAGTTACTCACTGTTATAGATTTTATTCGCTGGGCTAATACGCGTTTTAAAAGTGCGGATATTGTTTTTGGGCAGGGCAATGACAATGCCTGGGACGAGGCGGTTGCTCTGGTATTGGGCAAGCTAGGCTTGCCCTATGAGCAAGCAGAGCATTTTCTGGGCGCGCGATTGCTGCACAATGAGAGGGTTGTGCTAGCGGAGCTGATTAATGAGCGGGTGGTAAATCATGTGCCAGTGGCCTATTTGGTCGGTGAGGCATGGTTTAATGGGCACCGCTACCTTTCAGAGGCCGGTGTTGTTATACCCAGATCACCCATTGGTGAAATGGTACGTTCAGAATTCGCACCCTGGTTAACACACCCGCCGGTTCGGATTCTGGATATGTGCACTGGTTCGGGTTGTATTGGTATTTCATGTGCACTAGCTTTTCCAGAGGCCGATGTAACACTTGTTGATGTAGATCTCCGGGCCATTGCGCTGGCTAAAAGGAATGCCGAATTGCATCAAGTTTCACACCGTGTGAACGTCGTTAAGTCAGATTTGTTTGAGTCTCTTGCTCAAGATTCTTTTGATCTAATCGTTACAAATCCTCCCTATGTAGATTTGCCCGATTTTGAAAATATGCCTGCAGAATTCAGCCATGAACCTAAATTGGGACTTTACGCGGGAAGAGATGGCCTGGATATCGTAAAAAGAATATTGGCCGATGCAGAAGGCTGGTTAGCACCCGGTGGTATCCTGGTCGGTGAGGTAGGCAATAGTGCTGCTGCGCTTTCTGAGCAACTGTCGTCTCTGGCTTTTGTTTGGCCCGATTTGCAGGATGGTGGCCACGGTGTTTTTCTGCTGGAAGCGAGTGCGCTATCATCCCCAGCAAAAGGCGATGCACCGCTATTATAATCGCTTAATCAGTTAACGCTAACCTTCAGATTGGCAGGTTCGTGTCAGATTGCACAATAAAGGACAAGCATGGCAGGTAACAGTTTTGGGCAGCTTTTCAAAGTGACTTCCTTTGGCGAAAGCCATGGACCGGCATTGGGCTGTATTATCGATGGTTGTCCACCGGGGCTGGAAATATCGGAACAGGACATACAAATTGACCTTGATCGGCGCAAGCCGGGTCAGTCGAAATATACTACCCAGCGTCGCGAAGCCGATGAAGTTAAAATTTTGTCAGGTGTATTTGAAGGGAAAACGACCGGTACACCAATAGGACTTCTGGTTGAGAATACTGATCAACGCAGTAAGGACTATTCAGAGATTAAGGATACCTTGCGCCCAGCCCACGCGGATTTTACCTATTTGAAGAAATATGGTTTGCGTGATTATCGTGGTGGCGGGCGTGCTTCTGCCCGGGAAACAGTTATGCGAGTAGCTGCTGGGGCTATTGCACGGAAATATCTGAAACAGCAGTTCGGTACGAACATCCGGGCTTATCTGGCTCAAATCGGTCCGATTAAAGTTTCCAAAGTAGATTGGGAACAAATTGAAGAAAACCCTTTTTTCTGTCCAGATGCGTCTAAAGTTGATAAAATTGGTAAATATATCAATGAGTTGCGACGGAAAGGTGATTCTGTTGGAGCACGTGTTAATGTGGAAGCCCGTGCTGTAAAAGTAGGCTTGGGTGAGCCCGTATTCTCAAAACTGGACGCTGATCTCGCGAGTGCCCTAATGGGCATCAATGCAGTTAAGGGTGTTGAAATCGGTGCCGGATTTGCCAGCGTGGAGCAACTGGGAACAGAGCATCGAGATGAAATACGTAGCAATGGATTTCTCAGCAACAATGCCGGTGGAATTCTGGGTGGTATATCTTCCGGGCAGGATATTACCGCCGGCGTTGCACTAAAACCTACTTCAAGTCTGATAACACCTGGAAAATCTATCGACATCCACGGTCGAGAGCTTGAGGTGGTGACCAAGGGGCGGCATGACCCTTGTGTGGGAATTCGAGCAGTGCCCATAGTAGAAGCTATGGTCGCTTTGGTGCTTATGGACCATTGTTTGAGGCATCGAGCTCAAAATGCTGATCACATGTTTGGCACTAAATAGTTAGAAGCGGGTGTGTTTTTCAGGCCGATCAGCGTGCTGCTCGAGAATAGCCAAAAATGCCGTGCCGGCATTTGAAAGTGTTCTGTCAGGGTGGGTAATACCGCCTAAAATGCGAAAAAGTGCATTGCAGTTAACGTCAAAGGCCTGTATTTCTTCATTGAGCATGCTGCTTGGAAGTACGCTCCAACCCTGCCCAATAGAAATTAACATGGCAATGGTTTCCAGGTAGTTGGTTCGCATTGTTGGGTGTAATTTGAGGTTTGCCTGTTCAAATAGTTGCGCCACAATCTGGCCGGTAAATGTATCCAGGTCTGGCAGAATACAGGGCACCTTCAATAATTCTTCCAATTTAAGTTCCTGTTTGTTTGCGATGTCCATTTCCGGAGAGCAGACAAATGACAGTGGGTCTGACCAGATCGCGTGATAGGTCAGATGTGTTTGTTTCAATGGATCAAAGGTGACTACCGCCAGTTCTGTCGTGCCATCCAAAACCAGTTTCTGGGCAGCCTCAGAATCGACAAAGCGTATGTCCATTTGGACCTGTGGAAAGCTTGAAGAGAAGTCCTTTAATACTGGCGCGAGTCGGTGCAGCCCAATGTGGTGGCTGGTGGCCATGCGTAGACGTCCATCGATGCGGGTATTCAGGTTCTCGAGTAACTTGCGTGTGTCTTTTTTAGCCTGGAGCATGGATTGAGCCCGGGGAAACAGGACGGTGCCTGCTTCAGTCATAAAGACATGTCTTCCTATTCGATCAAATAATGGTAAGCCCAAATCCAGCTCCAGCGTAGCTATGCGCTTACTGACGGCGGGTTGGGTCAGGTGCAATATTTCTGCAGCTCTAGAAAAGGAGCCTGTTTCGGCAACCTCGATAAATGCTTTTAGCTCATTCCAATTCATCATTCCATAATGTTATCAAAATTATAAATATAATGAATTTGTTTTATGGGTTGATGGCTCATACACTGTACGAATCGTTCAACAAAAGTGGTGATTATGAGCAAAGTTCTGTCCAACAAAACACTTTACGACAAGATTTGGGATGCGCATTTGGTGGGCCAACACGATAGTGGTCACTCAGTATTGTATATTGATCGTCACTTACTACATGAAGTGACTTCACCCCAGGCGTTTGAGGGCTTGGTGCAAGCCGGCCGGAGACCATGGCGGCTTGAGTGTAATATAGCCACTCCGGACCATAATGTGCCAACGGTTGACCGACAGTCCGGCTTGCAAGGCATAGAAGACCCTATATCCAAGCTGCAAGTGGTGACTCTGGATGATAATTGTAAGACCTTTGGGATTGAACAATTTGATATTAATGATATTCGCCAAGGCATTGTCCATGTTGTTGGACCTGAACAAGGACTGACACTGCCCGGAATGACTGTAGTTTGTGGAGACTCGCATACTTCGACACATGGTGCCTTTGGCGCACTGGCCCAGGGGATTGGTACTTCTGAAGTCGAACATGTGCTTGCGACTCAGTGTCTGGTGCAATCGAAAAGCAAAAACATGCGTATATTCATCGATGGCCAGTTGGGCAAAGGTGTGTATGCGAAGGATTTAATAATGGCGGTTATTCGGCAGACTGGTACCGCGGGGGGTACTGGCTGTACGATCGAATTTTGTGGCTCGGCAATAGAAGCTTTATCCATGGAAGCGCGCATGACAGTATGTAATATGGCCATCGAAGCCGGCGCGCGCGCGGGTTTGATCGCTGTTGATGAGGTTACATTAAATTACGTAAAAAACCGCCCCTATGCGCCTAAGGGTGAGCAGTGGAATCAGGCAGTATCCTATTGGCAGAGCCTTGTTAGTGACCCCGGAGCCAGTTTTGACCAGGAAATAACACTTAATGCCTCTGAATTAGAGCCCCAGGTTAGTTGGGGGACTTCGCCGGAGCTAGTGATGGGTATATCAGAAAAAATACCCGAGCCGGGAGATTTCTCTAGTCCAGATAAACAGGAATTAGCGGCACATTCTCTCGCGTATATGGGCTTAAGTGCGGGTCAATCTATCTCTGAAGTTAGCCTGGACCGTGTATTTATTGGCTCTTGCACGAATGCACGAATTGAAGATCTTAGAGTAGCTGCGGAAGTTGTCAAAGGTCAGCAAACATCGAAGCAAATCAAGCAAGCGCTTATAGTACCTGGCTCTGGTCTGGTGCGTCAGCAGGCAGAAGCAGAAGGCCTGCATGAAATTTTTAAAGCCGCTGGTTTTGAATGGCGAGATCCCGGTTGCTCCATGTGTCTTGCTATGAATGACGACCGTTTATTGCCAAAAGAGCGCAGTGTGAGCACATCTAATCGTAATTTCGAAGGGCGCCAGGGGCATCTTGGACGTACACACTTGGTGAGTCCCGCTATGGCCGCAGCGTCTGCGCTGACCGGAAAAATCACTGATCCGAGGAAGTATTTATGAAAGCATTTTCAAAAATGACTGGCCGGGTAGCACCATTGGATAGAGCGAATGTGGATACTGATCAGATTATCCCCAAACAGTTCCTGAAATCTATTAAGCGCACAGGTTTTGGCGATAACCTGTTTGATGCATGGCGGTTTTTGGACGAAGGCAGCATGGAAAAATCACCCAATGAACGGCAAATTAATTTTAATTTTGTGCTCAATCAGGAGCGCTATCAGGGTACCAGCATATTGTTGACGCGTAGCAATTTTGGTTGTGGGTCAAGTCGAGAGCATGCCGTTTGGGCCTTGCTTGAATATGGCTTTGAATGTGTTATTGCACCTAGCTTCGCTGATATATTTTATAATAATTGCTTTAAAAATGGCCTGTTACCCATTGTTTTAGAAGAAAAATATATTGAAGAAATGTTTACTGAAATGAAAAGAATCGAATCTCTTGGTGACGGGCAAGTGTACAGCCTTATGGTTGACTTGCCGGGCCAATGCGTGACCAAACCTGATGGTTCTCCCATTTCATTTGAGATCAAGCCGGACAATAAGACCACTATGCTTGAAGGGCTGGATGAAATTGGCACAACGCTTCGAATGCAGCCCGCTATCAAGGCCTTTGAGAAAAGGCACAAGGCTGCACAACCCTGGTTGTTTAGCTAGGGTATGGTCGGGCAAGTTGGAATATTTTTAAATTATAATTTATTTATATAAATGAGGTAAGTACATGAATTCAAATAGTAATGAGTACAACATTCTATTGTTGCCTGGTGACGGAATTGGTGTAGAAGTGGTGCCAGAAGCTGTGCGGGTGATGCAATCAGTTGCCGAGCTTTGCAATTTTACCTTGAAATACGATGAAGCTTTGGTGGGAGGCTGTGCGATTGACGCAACAGGTGAGCCGTTGCCACCTGAAACCCTTGAGCTTGCGCGTAAGTCCGATGCAGTATTGCTGGGTGCTGTGGGGGGGCCGCAATGGGAATCTCTGCCTATGGCTCAACGGCCTGAGAAAGGATTGCTGGGCTTGCGCTCAGAACTAAAGCTGTTTGCCAACCTGCGTCCAGCGCTGACATTTCCAGCTTTGGCACAAAGCTCTTCTTTGAAGCTGGAGCTTGTTTCCGGACTGGATCTTCTGATCATTCGAGAGCTGACCGGTGGCATCTATTTTGGCGAACCTCGAGGTGTAGAGGAAAATAATGGCATAAGACGTGGTGTTAACAGCTACGTCTATAATGAACATGAAATAAGACGCATTGCACGGGTCGCATTCGATATGGCCCGTAAACGTAACGGTCGCTTGTGTAGTGTTGATAAGGCAAATGTGCTGGAAGTGACTCAATTATGGCGGGATGTTGTGATTGAAGTGCACGCAGAGTATTCAGATGTGTCACTTTCACATATGTACGTCGATAACGCCGGGATGCAGCTGGTCAGGGAACCTAAACAATTCGACGTTATTGTTACCGGAAATATGTTTGGAGATATTCTTTCCGATGTTGCAGCGATGCTCACGGGTTCTTTGGGTATGTTGCCCTCTGCATCTCTCAATGAAAATAACCAGGGTATGTATGAGCCGGTCCATGGCTCCGCGCCAGACATTGCAGGTCAGGGTCTGGCTAATCCACTGGCAACTATTTTATCTGTAGCGATGATGTGCCGTTACTCACTGGAGCAACCCCAGGCAGCAGATTTGATTGAACAGGCGGTTCAGGCGACTTTGGATGAAGGACTGCGTACCTCAGATATCTTCACCGAGGGTTCCATTCAGGTCGGGACGCGTGATATGACGGACAGCGTGTTAAAAAATGTGCTTGAGATTCATGGAAACGGGAGTGGGGTGCGTACAAATGTCTCTTAATGTTGCCGTCGTTGGCGCTACTGGCGCTGTGGGCGAAGCAATGCTGGAAATACTGGCTGAGCGGGAATTTCCAGCAGATGAGGTTTTTGCCCTGGCGAGTGCAAATTCAGAAGGTAAGCGTTTGCCCTACAATAGTACCTATTTGAAAGTGCAGCGTCTGGATACCTTTGATTTTTCGAAAGTAGACATTGCGCTGTTTTCGGCAGGAGGCAGTATATCGGCGGAATTTGCCCCAAAAGCCTGGGAACAAGGGGCTGTTGTTATCGATAATACCTCCCATTTTCGATATGAAGATGATATACCGCTGGTGGTCCCGGAAATAAATGCCCATGAGATTGAGCGTTTTAGGAATCGCGGCATTATTGCTAATCCTAATTGTTCAACGATTCAAATGGTTGTCGCATTAAAGCCCATTTATGATGCGGTCGGAATTAGTCGTATTAACGTTGCAACCTACCAGGCTGTCTCGGGTGCAGGGACCAGCGCAATTAATGAACTCGCTGGTCAGACAGGGGCGTTACTGAGTGGGCAAGATGTGGAAATTGCTGTTCACCCTACTCAGATCGCATTTAATGTGATCCCGCAAATTGATATCTTTATGGATAATGGCTACACGCGTGAGGAGATGAAAATGGTTTGGGAAACACAAAAAATATTTGCAGACGAAAATATACGAGTGAATCCAACTTGTGTGCGTGTTCCGGTATTTTATGGACACTCTGAAGCAGTACATATCGAAACAGAGGCCAAGATTACGGCAGATATGGCACGACGTTTGTTGGCGCAGAGTCCTGGTATAAAACTTTTTGATGGGCCTGAAGGCACCGCATATCCCACACCTGTGAATGAGGCGGTTGGAAGTGATATGGTCCATGTAGGTCGGGTTCGTGAGGATCTGTCCTGTGATTTGGGTTTAAATATGTGGGTTGTCTCCGACAATGTACGAAAAGGCGCTGCACTTAATAGTGTTCAGATAGCAGAGCTCTTGCTAAAAGAACTCTAGTATTTGATACTTACAGCACCCTTTCAAAGGTGATTCTGGACTATCTTAAGAAGATTGATACAACTACAGGATAGAAATGTATCGGCATCAGTTTGGAATAGCCGTGGGATATGCTCGATGAATGTGTTTGCTATAAACGTGTTTGGTATGAGAGTTGAGGGGTGGGTTTTTAAGCAAAAGGCCTTTATTTTAAAGGCTTGGCATAACGCTGCTCAAGCGAATTCGTATTGGGCGACACTTTGGATCAAAGGACAGGTTTTATGGGTCGCAGATTGACATTTTTTGCACAACTTATGGCGATATTGTTGTGTAGTAGTAGCATGGCTGTGGGGCTGAGTGAGATTGAACTCGATTCCGCTTTAAATCAAAATTTCGAAGCGAAAATCGAGGTGACTGGGGCCGAGAGTTATAACAATTATGAAATACTGGTGCGCCTGGCCAGTGAAGCTGACTTCGAACGGGTCGGTATCGAGCGATTTTTCTATCTCACTTTTATTGAATTTTCTGTCAACAAAACAAAAGATGGCTTGGTAGAAATATCGATGACATCGAATCAACCTGTATCAGAACCCTATTTAAATTTCCTGGTGGAAGTACGTTGGCCGAATGGACGTTTGCTAAAGGAATACACTGTATTGCTGGATCCTCCAACGTTCAGCGAAAAAAAAGCGCCAGTAGTGGCGGCACCCGGTAGAACAGATCCGGGCGGAGGAGGCGGTAATAAATCAAGTGTTAAGTCCTCTCAACAATTCACCCAATCACAAAGTACCCGTCAAACCGAAACAAATACCTCAGCTAAAACAAGAAGTCCCTCGCAATTCAATCGTAACTACCCCCAAGTATCTGACGAACGATTTGAACAACTGACCAATCGTAATGATACTTTGTGGACGATCGCGAGCAATTCGCGTCCTTCGGCTGAAGTAAGTACAGCGCAAACCATGCTGGCTCTGCAGAGACTTAACCCTGAGGCCTTTATTCACGGGAATATTAATTTATTGAAGGCGGGCTACCACCTGACCTTGCCTACGGAAGCAGAAGTTCTCAAACTCAGTAAATCCGAGGCTGATGCACATGTAGCGCAGCACGATAGTGATTGGCAGGCATACCGTTCTGGTGAATCGCTGGACAGGTCGGCTGGGGCTAGTCGGGTAGCTGGGCGGCTGGCGTCTGAAGACGGAGCAAACCTGGGTGCGCAGTTAGATGCAACTCCAGAGCTGAGTTTAGAAGCTGATACCGGCGCTGATGTTGTCCAGGGCGAATTGCGAATAGTTACTGGGTCTACTGACAGTGCAGGTTTGGCTGCTTCAGGAGAAACAAACGCGTCTCTGAGCGAGTCATTAAGCGAGTCAGCTGAGGAAATTGAGCGCATTAGTCGTGAAAATGATGAATTACAATACCGCCTTGATTTACTCACGGATCGTGAAGCCCAGGCAGTGCAAGACAGTGAGAGTAAAAATCGGCAGATTGAGTTAAAAGATCAAAGGCTGGCCGAGATGCAAGCACAGTTGAAAGAGGCACAGGTGAGTAAGGGGGTTGTGGGCAATGCAGATAACAGCTCTATTTTTGATCTGCTTACCTCCCCGTTGGTACTGCTTTTGGCGGGTCTGGTTTTGCTATTGGCTCTTGGATTGATATTTGTATCTGCCCGAGCTCGTCGTCAGGTCAGTGAGGCGTATGAACTCATTCCTGATGCGGGCTATGAAAATGCAACGGATGATGGGGACTTTTTTGCGCCCGGTCTTGAAAATGATTTTCCAAATGACAGAAATGACCCATTATTCTCCGATCCCGTTGATGATACGAAATCTATGCAAGAGAATGACTTTGGTCTTGAAGATGAAGAGTCGGGTAACGATAGTAATATCGATAATGAAGATACTACTGAATCTACGGACTTAGATGATCAAAGTGAATTGTCGGCACAAACAAGTGATGTTGTAGGTGAAGCAGATATCTATATAGCATATGGTCGTTATCCCCAGGCCCTGGCTTTATTGAATACGGCTATAGACGTTGATGCTTCCCGTACTGAAGTGAGATTGAAACTACTTGAAGTTGCAGCGGAAACTGATGATCGCGCCTTGTTCGATGAGCATATGCAGGCGCTGATTGAGAATTGTGACGATGAAGAAGCGTTATTATTGGCGAGAGAAATATCGGGGCAATTTGCTACAGAAGACGGCATTCTAGACCAGAATAGTGGTGGAAGCGGTGCTTTTGAGAATGATAGCGTCGAAAAGTTTACTGGTAATTCAGATGATGAACTGGATTTTAAAATAGATCCAGAATCTGAACAAAGCGATGAAATTACGGGTTCTGCTCAGGTATTTGATATAGCGGGTGGTTCATTACACGCTGATGATGCTTTGCTGGACGCTGATGCTTTAGCAAATGCGGCTGATGCTCTACCAAATGCGGCTGATGCTCTACCAAATGCCGGTGATTCTCTATTCGAATCTGATGGTTCTTTATCCGCTGAAGGCTCTTTATTTGCTGAGGGCTCTCAACCCGCTGAAGGCTCTTTATTCGCTGAAGGCTCTCAATCCGCTGAAGGCTCTTCCGAACATGAGTTAGCGTTGGATGATGCCTTGGGTTTTGAGCTGGAGGATTTAGAAGCACTGGATGCAGATTCAGAATTAATAATTGATGATGTTTCCTCTGAAGGTACTGATAAACTCGGGGGGGATCTGGGTTTAAATTTTGACCCGGATGAACAGTTAACCCAGCTGCGGGAGTTGGAAGATTCGGGTTCAGTAGATGAATTTGACTTGGATGATCTTGGTTTCGTTTCAGATAAGCAATCCGCTGATCTAGAAGACGAACTAGGGGATGTTACGGCTATCAGGGATGCTGTTACTTCAGGCGATGGGGCTGATAATGACGATGCTTTCGATTTTCTGGATGAGGAAGACGTCTCTAGTACGAAACTGGACTTGGCCCGCGCTTATATTGATATGGGTGATGAGGACGGTGCACGCGAGATTCTTGCCGAGGTGATTGGTGAAGGCAGCGAAACGCAGCAGACGCATGCGAATGAATTGCTGTCGCAGATGAAAAGTGGATAAAGAATTTGTATTTCTTTATACCCCGGCTGGGCGCTGGTTATTCATTGGGCGTTGATTGACAGCATCACTAGAGTTGGTTATGGATCACTTTGCGCTGGGTGTTGAGTACGACGGTCATGTATTCCACGGGTTTCAGGTACAAAAAGATAGGCTAACCGTACAATCTGCTTTGGAGAGTGCGCTTAGTCAGGTAGCTAACCACCCGGTAAAACTCGTCACTGCCGGGAGAACTGATGCTGGAGTCCACGCTACTGCCCAGGTAGTCAGTTTTTCTACCGAAGCGAACAGGGGGCTGGATGCGTGGGTAAGGGGCATCAATAGTCTAACGCCTGATGCAATATCAATTATCTGGGTACGCAAGGTAGATGATGAATTCAGCGCACGATTTACTGCATTATCCCGAAGATATTTATACGTATGGCACCGTTCAGATGTGGAAAGCGCGTTGGTCCGAAATCTGGTTACACATACGACAAAGAATCTGGATGTAGACAGCATGGAAAGCGCTGTAAAGTTTCTGCTTGGAGAGCAGGATTTTAGCAGTTTTCGGGCATCTGGCTGTCAATCCCGCACAGCTCAACGCCGTGTGATTGACGCGCGGGTGCATAGGTTTGCCGATAGTGTTGTGCTGGATATTTGCGCCAATGCCTTTCTACAGCATATGGTAAGAAATATAGCTGGTTCGCTGTTTGAGGTGGGTGTCGGTAATAAGCTGCCGGAGTGGATACAAAGTCTGCTCAATTTGCGTGATCGCAAAAGAGCAGCTGCTACAGCCTCGCCAAAAGGACTTTATCTGGTTCAGGTGCGATACCCAGAGCGATACAAAATACCTGACTCACGTTTACCTATCGTGCTTCAGGGTGCAGATTTCTGATAAACTAGCTGTGTCTTAGTCAATAGCAGACGTATTTTTGAGTACAGTGTTTGCTGTTCCCTATTTATTGTGTGCTAGCGATCCTGCCAAAATTCATTTTTGGTATGGAGGGGTAAAGGATCCAATATTGTTTATCAAAATTTGTGGTATTACCCGATATGAAGATGCTCTTTGTGCCGTGGAAAGTGGTGCAAATGCACTCGGTTTTGTTTTGGCAGAGAGTAAGCGGCGTATATCACTGAGTTGCTTACAGGAAATATGTGAAAAAATTCCAAGCAATATCAAGCGAGTAGGGGTTTTTGTTAATCCGGATCGTGCCGAGGTGCTAGCAGTTCTTTCGCAAGTGAAACTGGATTATCTTCAGTTTCATGGGCAGGAAGATGGCGAATTTTGTCGGTCATTTGATTGTGAGTATATAAAAGCCATACAGGTATCTGGCCGGATTGACATAAATACTCTGGAAGCTGAGCATGCAGCTGCATACGCGTTGTTATTGGATACCTATGATAAAAAGCTGGCTGGAGGCAGTGGGCGTTGCTTCAACTGGGATTACTGGCCAAAGCAGGCAACAAAGCCCTTGATACTCGCCGGTGGACTTACACCAGAAAACGTTGCCAGAGCGATTAAACAGGTAGCACCGTTTGGGGTGGATGTCAGTGGGGGAGTAGAGCTCATTGATGAACTTGCCGGTGGGGTGAAGCAGTGCATCAAGGATGTAAAACGAATTAAGCATTTTATTCAACAGGTCAGGAGCTGTAGTTAATCTGATGAACGAGACATATTCACAACCAGATGAAAGTGGGCATTTTGGAGATTTTGGCGGTCGATTCGTTGCTGAAACGCTATTTCGAGCGCTGGACGAACTAAATGATCTATATACGACTGTAAGTAAGGATGGAGATTTCAGGCAGGCTTTTCTGGATGATTTGCAGGCCTATGTTGGTCGTCCAACGCCTTTGTATTTTGCCGAGCGGTTTAGTGAAAAGCTGGGTGGTGCAAAAATATTTTTAAAACGTGAAGACCTGAATCATACCGGCGCGCACAAGGTGAATAACACCATTGGCCAAGCCATGTTGGCTCAACGGATGGGAAAACCCCGTATTATTGCTGAGACTGGTGCTGGCCAACACGGGGTGGCAACTGCCACTGTGGCAGCTCGACTGGGCCTTGAATGTTGTATCTATATGGGTGAAGAGGACATAGTGCGCCAGAGTCTCAATGTCTATCGTATGAAACTATTGGGTGCAGAGGTCATTTCCGTTACGTCAGGTTCAAAAACACTCAAAGATGCCATGAACGAGGCATTGCGTGATTGGGCAACCAATGTCGACAATACGCATTACATTATTGGAACGGTGGCGGGGCCCCATCCTTACCCGGCCATGGTACGCGATTTTCAATCGGTAATCGGGCAGGAAGCCCGCGCCCAATGTTTGCAAATTAATGGTCGTCTGCCAGATCTGCTGGTTGCCTGTGTGGGCGGAGGATCTAATGCAATAGGTTTATTCCATCCCTTTGTTAACGATGTGGATGTTGCGATGGTAGGCGTAGAAGCGGCTGGACTGGGTCTGGAAAGTGGACAACATGCGGCTCCGTTAAATGATGGACGGCCGGGTGTACTCCATGGGAATCGAACTTATCTTATGAGTGATGACGATGGCCAGATACTTGAGGCCCATTCTATATCGGCTGGTCTGGATTACCCGGGTGTAGGCCCAGAGCATTCATATCTTAAAGATATTGGGCGTGTGAAATATGAAGCGGTAACTGACAAACAGGCCCTTGAAGCTTTTCATATGCTTACCACCGTTGAAGGAATTATGCCTGCTTTGGAATCCAGTCACGCTCTGGCCTGGGTGGTTGAAGCTGCGCCGACATTGAGTAAAGATCAGATAGTTATTATCAATCTTTCTGGTCGTGGAGATAAAGATATTATGACGGTAGCGGACCTTGATGGTATAGAGCTATGAGCCGCCTTACCTCTACTTTTGAAGCCTTGAAAAAAAAGCAGCGTACCGCTTTAACTACTTTTATTACCGCCGGTGACCCAGACCAGGAGATCACCGTACCTGCAATGCACGCGATGGTTGGTAGTGGTGCGGATATTCTGGAACTGGGTATCCCATTTTCAGATCCGGAAGCTGATGGTCCGGCTATACAATCTGCATCTGAGCGAGCCTTAAAAGGTGGGGTAACTTTGCGTGTGGTGTTGGATATGGTGACTGAGTTTCGTGCGTCTGACCCAGATACGCCGGTGGTGCTTATGGGTTATCTCAATTCTATAATTAGTATGGGATACGAAACTTTTGCTACAAATGCCAGCAGAGCCGGGGTTGATGGAGTGATCCTCGTAAATTTACCGCCAGAAGAAGCCGGTGAATTGGGGCGTTTACTGAAGAATCAGTCTATTGATCAGATTTTTCTGGTGGCTCCTACCAGTTCCACTGAAAGAATTAAGCTAATAAGCGCTGCAACACAAGGGTTTATCTATTACGTTACCTTAAAAGGCACAACGGGTGCTTCTCATTTGGATACGTCTTCTGTAAAAGAAAACATAAGCCGAATAAGAGCGCATTCTGATCTGCCTATTCAGGTTGGTTTTGGAATAAAAGATGGCCAAACCGCGCGGTTGTTACGTGAGTGCGCAGATGGCGTAGTGGTAGGTTCTGCACTGGTCAATCTGATGGGCGATCCTGGCAGTAACCGGCAGAGCATAATTAAGGCGCTCAAGCAGTTAACATCAGAATTACGAGAAGCTCTCGATAGTAATGATAGCGCCCTGGAAAACTGAGTGGCATGGAGTATTTGCACCTTGGCGACTGGTTAAACTATCTGGAAGCCCATCAGCCGGAAACTGATATCGAGTTGGGGCTATCCCGGGTTGGTGCTGTTGCCAACGTGCTGGCATTGAGAAAACCTGCAGATTTGTGCTTTCTCGTTGCTGGCACAAACGGCAAAGGTTCAAGCTGTGTGTTTATTGAGTCTTTGTTGATGGCTGCTGGTTTTACGGTTGGTACAACACTTTCTCCACATCTGACACATTTTAATGAGCGTATACGGGTGAGTGGGTCTCCGGTAGAGGATGGGTTGATTTGCCAGGCTTTTAATGCGATAGAAGTGGCAAGACGGACATTGGGTTCTAGTGCATCGCAGGGGGTGAGTCAAGCGCGTAAGCCACCGCATTTGACCTATTTTGAAATGGTTATATTGGCTGCGCTATATGTGTTTAAGGCCCAGTCAGTAGATGCCTGTGTTTTGGAAATAGGACTCGGAGGTCGGCTGGATGCAGCCAATATTATACATCCTGATGTATCGATAATAACGAGTATTGGGCTCGATCATCAGGAGTTTTTGGGCCACGACCGAGAAACGATTGGCCGAGAGAAAGCGGGAATAATGCGTAGCGATGTGCCCTGCGTTTATGGAGAAACAGATATGCCGGTAAGTATTGGCGCATCTGCTGAATCGCTAGGAGCTATTTTGTATCGCATGGGCGAGGATTTTGAATATAGTGTGAAAACTGATAGCTGGTCTTTTAAGAGTAACTCAGGGGTGAGTTTTGATTATTTGCCACTGCCACTGGTTGCACCCATCAATGCCGCGACTGCCATTGAGGCGGTAAGCAAAAAAGTCTTATTGAATTTAGATCATGTGCGCGGCGCCTGTAGTAAAGCTGGTCTTCCCGGGCGATTTGAGCAAATGCATGATGGAGTGCTGAACCTTGTTATTGATGTGGCGCATAACCCTCACGCGGCACGTTTTCTATTGGCGCAAATGGGCGAATGCCCGGGGAGAACAGTTTGTATAGCCGGTTTTCTGACCGGAAAGGACGTGGCAGGAATTGTGAAGATACTCAATACCGTGGTGGATGAATGGATATTTGTTGATACGGGTTCGGATTTTGTCTCGGGTCGTGCACAAACCGGCATTGAATCTGCTGAACTGGCTAATGCTAATTCGGATAATGCTACCCACAGATCTGTACATGCCATGAAGTCGGTGAAAAGTGCACTAAATTATTGCCGAAATGTTACTGTGTTACCTGACCGGGTTGTTATAATGGGGTCATTCGACGTAGTTCAGCAAGCCCACGAAATAACGAAGCCCAGGTGATGAACGAACAAACTCGCTATCGTATTACCGGCTCGCTGTTTGTTGCGGCATTGGCGATTATATTTTTGCCTATGTTGTTTGATGGTGCCGGTGTGAATGAACTTCACCTGTCCGCAATTGAGCCTCTCTCGACAAGCCGTGCAGGTGCAATTCCCAGGCAATATACCAGCGAGCCGTCTAGCAATTCCTCGTCTATAATGGATTCAAGCGTACTAGAACGGTCCAAGGTGCTGGACCGAAAAATTACTCAGATGCAGAAAAAGGCTCGGCTTGGTGAAACTGCTTTTGTGCAGGCGAGTGAAGCCCAGATATCGAATAAATTGGTTTGGGGGGTTCAGCTTGGCAGTTTTAATTCTGAAGAGAATGCGCAAACACTACAAAAAAAGCTGGAGAAGGACGGTTATCACGCGGTGTTATCACGCGCGAAAAAAAATGGCGCTACCATCACACGCGTTGCCGTTGGGCCTATGATAAGGGAGGCTGATGCACATTCTTTGCGCGATAAATTATCCAGCTCATATAAAGTTGAAGCACTTGTGGTGAATTTTGAATACTAGATGTGTCACATACTTGGTAAGGGCTCAAAACCAATGAGTTCCCCTGACATTGTTATTTGTTTACTTTTACTATTGTCTGCAATGATTGGATTGATTCGGGGGTTCGTGAAAGAAGTCCTGTCTTTAGTGATATGGGTCACTGCATTTGCGCTGGCGTTGATATTTTCTCCACAACTGGGTGAATTGTTGGTTGAACATATTGCCAGCGCTTCCTTCCGAATGATCATTGCTTTTGGTGCGATATTTGTTGGTGCACTCATTATAGGTGCGATAATTCAGTGGGGTCTTGCAAAACTTATCCAGGGTACCGGCTTGTCAGGGTTTGACCGATTGTTGGGTTTTCTTTTTGGAAGCGTTCGCGGCGTGGTGCTTTGTATAGTGATTTTAATAATGCTTCAGTCTTTTGCAAGAGATGCCATTTGGTGGAAGCAATCGCTGCTTATCCCCGAGTTAATTGCATTTGAAAATGATGTAGTTGGGTTTTTGGCATATCTTGGCAACGTAGCGACCGAGTTATTTACGAAATTCTAATCACGGGAGAATACGCATGTGCGGAGTTGTTGGTATATTTGCCAGGAACGAAGTTAAGCAGAAATTATACGACGCATTGATCGCCTTACAGCACCGGGGGCAAGACGCGGCCGGCATAGTGACGTGTAAAGATGATGAACTTTATCTGCGAAAAGGAAATGGCCTGGTTGCTGATGTATTTCGTCAGCATCATATGGATCGGTTACGCGGAAATATGGGCATAGGCCATGTCCGATACCCCACGGCCGGCTCTTCCAGTTCAGCAGAAGCACAACCAATGTATGTCAATTCTCCTTATGGCATCACGCTTGCGCATAACGGAAATTTAACCAACGCCGAGCAATTAAAAAACGAGCTGTTTCAAGATGATTTACGACATATCAATACTGACTCCGACTCTGAAGTATTACTTAATGTTTTTGCACGGGAATTGCAGCGCAATAAGGTGTTTAAACCCGCTCCAGCCGATATCTTTCGGGCGGTTAATGCTTTACACGCGCGTTGTAAAGGTGCCTACGCGGTTGTGGCCTTGGTGCTGGGTTGCGGCATGGTAGGCTTTAGGGATGAGCATGGTATTCGTCCCCTGGTGATTGGCAGGAGGCAAACGGACTCAGGCGTTGAGCATATGCTGGCTTCCGAGAGTGCTGCACTGAATCTTGTCGGCTTTGATTTATTGCGTGATGTCGCGCCTGGCGAAGCAGTCTTTGTAGATTTGGATGGAGAATTGCATTCGAAAATTTGCGGAGTTAAACGTGAACACACTCCTTGTATTTTTGAGCACGTTTATTTTGCCCGACCTGATTCAATTATGGATAGAGTTTCAATCTATAAAACGCGTTTGCGAATGGGTGAAAAGTTGGCGGACCAGATCATGGCACGTTACGCTGGCGCCGAACATACGCATGATATAGACGTAGTTATTCCTATCCCGGATACAGGACGCACGGCTGCCTTACCATTGGCTCATCACCTGAATGTTAAATATCGTGAAGGGTTCATCAAGAACCGCTACATAGGTAGAACGTTTATCATGCAGGGCCACAACCAGCGTAAAAAATCTGTCCGACAAAAACTGAACCTTATTGAACTGGAGTTTAAAGGTAAGAACGTACTTTTAGTTGATGATTCTATTGTGCGCGGAACGACGATTCGTGAAATTATACAGATGGTGCGTGATGCTGGAGCAAAGCGAGTTTACATTGCTTCTGCAGCACCGCCGGTACGGTATCCAAACGTTTATGGTATCGATATGCCTTCAATCACAGAGTTTGTTGCCAATAATCGCAATCCCGACGAGATTGCTGCTGACATCGGAGCGGATTGGCTGGTATTCCAGGATCTGGAAGATTTAAAGCAATGTGCATTTGAAGGCAATACGGCTATCACAAATTTTGAATGTTCTGTGTTTGATGGGCGTTACGTGACAGGGGACATAGACGCTGCCTATTTAAAGAAGCTATCTTTACTACGTACGGATACGAATAAGCGAAACAGTGACTCAGAATTTAGCAGCGACAACACCGTCATCGAGCTCCACAATCAGGCCTAGTCTTGCTCGCCAGGACGTGATCAACGGCATGATTACCACGCTTAATGGAATTTTGCTTGGCAAAGAAGCCCAGATCAAGCTGGCGCTGTGCTGCTTGTTTGCCAATGGACACTTACTTATTGAAGATCAGCCAGGTATGGGAAAAACACTTGTTTCTCATGCTTTGGCGCGGGTGCTGGGCTTAAGCTTTAATCGAATTCAATTTACCAGCGATATGCTGCCATCCGATGTGCTTGGAATTTCCATCTTTAATAAAGATGAGAATAATTTCCACTTCGTTGAAGGGCCGGTATTTTCACAGTTGGTACTGGCAGATGAAATTAACCGGGCAACCCCGAAGAGTCAGAGTGCACTGTTGGAGGCCATGGAAGAACACCAGGTAACCATAGATGGTGAAACACGTGCACTTCCTTCCCCATTTTTTGTCATAGCGACACAAAACCCGGAAAGTCAGACAGGTACTTTTCCCTTGCCAGAATCACAGCTTGACCGCTTTCTCATGCGTATCCATTTAGGTTACCCCGATCCAGATGCTGAACGAGAACTGTTAATGGGTGGTGATCGCAGGCCGCAGCTTAATTCACTAGGTTCCATGGTTGATGCTTCATGGCTTGAATCAATTTGGCATGCAGTAGAAAAGGTTAAAGTGACCGAGCCCTTGGTGGATTATGTGCAACGTTTGGTTCAGTACACTCGTAGGGAAAGCGATTTTGCTACGGGTATTTCCCCAAGGGGAGCGTTGGGGCTTTTAAAAGCTGCCAGAGCCTGGGCCTTGATTCATGAAAGATCGCATGTCGTGCCCGAGGATGTACAGGCCGTTTTACCCAGTGTCGTGGAACACCGTTTGCGATCGACGGCTGATCACTCTGGCCATGGCGGTGGAGCATTGACTCAGCGCATGTTGGCGCGTGTCGATGTGATTGGCTAGACATGTCGGAACAATTTCCAGGCGGATTTGTTCAAAAACGCTTTGGGGGCTGGTTAGAAAAACGGATACCCCGCGCGTCTCAAATTACGCTCAATCAGCAATCTATTTTTATATTCCCGACACCCCGGGGTCTGGTCTTTGGCGGACTCATTGTGCTGCTTATTCTGGGTGCTATTAATTACCAAAATAGCCTGGTTTACGCTGTTGCATTTCTTTTGGGTAGTTTGTTTTTGGTTACTATTCTTCACACCTTTAGGAATTTGTCTCGTGTATGCATCGAATTTACCGGCGCACCCGGTGGCTATGTAGGAGAGGAAATTGAGTTTGGAATTCGTGTTTCAAGACCCGCTGGGGCTAGTAAGGAAGGAATACGGGTGGCCTGGCCAAACACCGTTAAGCAATGGGTGGACATTCATGAAAAGGAAGCCTGCGGTATTAAATTGTTTGTCGGGGGCGCGCACCGCGGCTGGTTCGATCCTGGACGTTTGTTAATAGAAACATACTACCCATTGGGTTTACTGAGGGCCTGGACCTGGGTGGACTTGGCTGCGATAGCGCTAGTTTATCCGAAACCTATATTTGGCGGTTCTCCAGTCGAGAGCGCAACACAGAAGGATGAAGGGGAACTGGTAGATCCGTTGGGTAGTGATGACTTTAGAGATATCCGCGACTATCAACCCGGAGATCCGGTAAAACACATTTTGTGGAAAAGTTATGCGCGAACAGGTAAACCCGTAATAAAGCAGTACGGGAGTTATCTGGATCCAAGGTTTATGATTAATTGGGATGCAGTAGCCGGAGACACTGAGGAGCGGCTGAGCCGTCTAACAGGGCTTGCCCTGGATGCTGACCGGAGCCAAAGGGACTTTGGCCTTGATATTCCTGGTATACGAATAGAGCCAGGTGCTGGAGCAGGGCATCTGAAACGGGTACTCAGGGAATTGGCACTATTTGGCGTTGAGGGGGCATCACCGGCGCCTAAGCAGGGAAGGGCGAGTTAATGTCTGTATCCGGCATCGAAATTCAAATCCCAAGAAATGCGCTGGCTTTGTTGATGGTCGCGCAGGCGATGGTTGTTGGTCCACATTCACAACAACTTTCACCGTGGATCATGGGGGTTTGTCTGATTTGTGGTTTGTGGCGCTGGATGGTATATCAGGGTCGGTGGGATTTTCCAAGGCGCTGGTTGAAGGGCAGTTTGGTCGTGGCCTCAGTGATAGCAGTGGCGCTGAGTGGCACAAATACTTTTAGCCTCGAAATGGCAACCAGCCTATTGATACTGGCATTTGCGCTGAAACTGGTGGAAATGAAGAGTGTTCGTGATGCCTACCTGGTGATCTACTTAAGCTATTTCATTATTGCTACGGAGTTTTTGTTTTCTCAAAGCATTGGCATGGCAGCCTACGAGTTGTTGGCGGCGGTGACAGTAACTGCTGCTATGGTTGGTATGAATCAAATGCATACCAAAGTCAGGCCTATGGCCTCGTTCAAATTGGCATCTGCATTGATATTCCAAACTCTACCTTTAGTGCTGGTGCTATTTTTGTTTTTTCCACGCATTGCGCCCTTATGGTCTATTCCATTACCAGGGGGGGCCAAGACAGGGATATCAGATACTGTAACACCCGGTGATATTGCCAAACTCTCACGTTCCGAAGAAATAGCTTTCAGAGTAGAATTCAAATCCAAAATTCCACCCACAAGTCAGCTGTATTGGAGAGGGCTTGTATATTCGCACTTTAATGAGGGTGCCTGGACTCAAGCTAGGCGCTTGCACAAAGGAGCTGAAGAAGGGGTTATCTGGGGTGGCGAGGTAGCTAAAATTATGTCGCAGGGCTCCTCACAAAGGAGACAACCACAGCGCTACTCTCGGGGTGCTCCTGTGTCGTATGAAGTGCTTTTGGAACCCACGCAATCAAAATGGTTATTTGGCCTGGCATTGCCTGTTGCGGCGCATAATCAGGAGACTCAGTTTGGCCAAAATGATATTGGTCTTACTCGGGATTTTCGTCTGTTGTCTCGCAAGCCTGTAGGTGCTCTTTTACGCTACCAGGTTGATTCCTATCCCGAAGTTCCGATGGATCTGACTTTGCCCAGGTGGCTCAAAGAACGCGAAACGCGACTACCTGTGAATGATAACCCACGTATGCGCGCGTACGCCCGACAACAGTTTGCGAAATCAAACGGCATTGAAAGTTTCGCGCAAAATATCCTGCTAGATATTCGCAAGGGTCAGTACCGCTATACGCTTAGTCCGCCAACACTGCCGCGTAAAAACAGTATTGATAATTTCTGGTTTGATACTCAGGCTGGTTTTTGTAGCCACTATGCGGGGGCTTTTGTTTATATGATGCGTGCGGCGGGAATTCCGGCACGTATGGTCGGTGGCTATCAGGGTGGCGAATTCAACCCTCGTGGTAAATATTTTGTAGTACGGCAAATGGACGCCCATGCCTGGGCAGAAATATGGGTTTCTGGACGTGGTTGGGTCAGATACGATCCAACCAGCGCAGTAGCCCCAGAGCGTATTGAGCATGGTTTAGACGCAGCGTTATCAAGTGAAGATCTTAGTATTCTGTCTGCATTTACTAAAGCCAGAATATCCAACTTTGCCGGCTTGGCCGATGTTATTTATGTGATTGACTCTATAGGACATAACTGGAATTTGTGGGTGGTAGGTTACGATCCTGATGTGCAGGCAAAATATCTTTCTCAATTGATAGGTGATATATCCCCTGGTAAAGTCGCTATAGTGCTTTTGGTGGGTGCTAGCTTGAGCATGGGTCTGGTAGTGATTGCTTTATTTTGGCGGCGCAGAAAAAATCGTATGCTCCCGGTGTTAAAAATATTTATACGCTTTAGTAAAGGGGTAAAACGCTTTGGTTTTGTTCGTGAATCAAGCGAATCTCCCGCTCAATTTATTGCCCGGATTGATCCTTCTCAACATGCGCTTGTCGCCCAGTTAGATCATCTACTATACAATTCCAGCAAGAGTTCCAGTATCGAATTGAATTTGCTTAGAAAGCGGCTTAGAAAGCTTCAGGTCGCTGTTGCACTGGGACTAATCAAGGAATATGAAACTGCCTAGAGCGGGTGAACTGCCTAGAGTGGGTGAACTGCCTGGGGCTGATAAAAATACTGAACACGCATGAATACACTGAGGCCGCAATAATATGAAGTACAGACAAACTCCGTGTCTCGGTGTTTGTTCTACCACCTATGGGGATTTGGTATGTAGAGGTTGTAAGCGTTTTTCCCACGAGATTACTGGCTGGAATGGTTTTGACCAAGATCAACAATCACGAGTCTGGTTGCGCCTTGAGCTACTCAGAGATCAATGTGTTTCTCTGTGTTTGTGTGTTAAAGATATCGAAGTTCTTCGTACTGTTATCGCCGCTAAAAATATTCCGGTGTGGAAATCTTCGAGTGAACTGACTCTGGCTTATCAGGCAATAAGATTTTATGCTCGCAGCAATTCACCGGTTGTTCGCAGCGAAATTGCTTTTGAAAGTGATCTGCAATCACTTGGGCTGGATATGATCGTCGGAGTCCGAGATGAAATCGCAGGTTCGCACGATCCCTTTGCTGAAATGTGTCGATTGATTGATGATGAGTTTTATATGCGATCCAGAGCATACTATGAGCGAAACTTTAAAGTACCGTTGCATACCTAGCGTCCACCAATGATTCAAAAATCGATATGAGCCCCTTTGAAGAAATTCGGAATTTTCTCTTGGTAGAAACACCAGATAGCTGGGTATCTGCGGCATTAACGCATCGCTCTGAACTGATGATTGATCATGCTAATTGCGAAAAAAAAGCGGCCTCAAATGCTATGAACTTACTGTATCGGTATGTTGACAAACGAGAGTTACTTATAAAGCTGACTCAATTGGCCCGGGAGGAGTTGTTGCATTTCGAGCAAGTGCTGCAATTGATGGATTCTGCAAAAGTTGAATATACACATTTATCTCCTGGTCGGTATGCGGCGGGTTTGCACAAAAATATTCGAACACATGAACCCAGCAAACTAATAGATTCGTTAATAGTTGGTGCTATCGTTGAAGCAAGGTCTTGCGAGCGCTTTCATAAGTTAGCTAAAAAAATAGCAGAGCCCTTGTCAGCGTTTTATAAAAAACTATTTAGTGCTGAAGCACGGCATTTTCAGGACTATCTCCATCTGGCAAATCTCTACAGCGAGGACGATAATGAAGTGCCTAAACGGGTAGCTTTTTTTCTGGAATTAGAAAGCGAACTGATACTACAACCAGATGCCCAATTTAGGTTTTTGAGCGGCGCACCGGTTGGTAATTAGGCGCACCGGTTGGTAA
>JAHRWB010000080.1 GCA_019090385.1 Pseudomonadales bacterium
CCTTGTTCTGAGACTCGGCTTTGGAGATGATTTCAGCAATGGCTAGCCACTCTTCAAATTCATTAGTATCCACCAGGGACAATTTTATTTTTTCATTAGATCCGACGCTAGATCCGGATTGCTGCCGACGGCGTTTTTCCAATACATTTTCAAGATTCGAAACCTTTTTTATCTGCCCAAGAACATCATCACCAAATTGCTTGCTTAATGCGGACGACTGCAGAGCTAACTGATCCAGCGCTTCAAAATACATCATCTGACCAGCATTGGTTCCAGCCGACCGGGCTTTTTCCAGCAAGATGGAATCACTGCTTTCAAAAAACTGTGTGCTTAGCCTGCCTATTAACAAACGCGTGAGTTCTACAAGCTCTTTGCGAACTTTATTGGCATCTCTTTCCGGAATACGCTTATCACGCAGCATATCCTCGGAAATTTCACTCAGAACGCCGGCCTCACCGTCCTCGACCAGCAAATCCGCGGCCACAACACCTGACGCAACGGCGAAATCCATAAGTGTTTGGAATATTTCTTCTTTAAGCGGCTCCACAAAGCGTACGCCCATTCCAGAACTCTGGTCAGTTAAACGGGCAATAACAGCAACTAACCTATAGTGCTTTTCCCCGGTTTCGGTGGGCACGGAGAAATGTAAATCTACCTTATCTCCTGGTTTTGACTCAGAACCCGTAGCCGTCAGAGATCGATTGCCACCTGTTCCGGCCAGCAATACTCCCATTTCACAAAAATCACGAATAGTGCACAGCCACGAGCGACCCTTTCGAGGGTGTAGCAGTGCACTTATTGATATTGGATGGCGGGTAAATTTACGCCGGTTCACTTCCCTTTAACTCCGGCCTGAAAAGGCTTAACTGCGCGTGCAGAAGAGTAACTGATAAGCCTCTAAAGATCACTCCTCACCCGCCATTATCTTGCGGTTTTGTGCAGGAGTCACGTTTGCAATGTCAAAAAAGGCGGCTTGAGTCTATCTTCCAGCCCCTGTTTTAGGCATGGCAGCACTAGCTACCGACTGACAGCCTGTTAAATGGCTCGACCATTCGCACAGAAGGTGCAACTTCCGTACAGTTTCTCACCTTTTTCGCTCGGTAGAGGGCTGAATCAGCACGATGCAGCAACTCATCTATGTGCTCCTCATTGCAATATTGTGCAATACCCAATGATACCGTAACTCGATATTCAGGATTTTCTGTAGTGATCAACAACTCCGCCATGCGGGTTCTTAATCGTTCAGCCACTGGGTAACTATCCCTGGCACTGGCATTGGCCAATACAAGAACAAACTCTTCTCCCCCAATACGTGCAACGAAATCTACATCACGCACAGTGGCGGTGGCAAGATCAGCAAAAGCCTTTAGCACCCGGTCACCAGCAACGTGGCCATACCGGTCATTCATTTGCTTGAAATGGTCCAGGTCGGCATAACAAATAGAAAACGTTGCACCACCTCTATCTACCGAAGCCTTTTGACGCTTAAGGTAATTCATCAAGTGGCGCCTATTATTTACCCCGGTGAGGTCATCTCGCAGAGCCAGTTTTTGCAGGCGCTGCAATGTAGCCTTCAACTCCCTGTAACGACGTGAAAAATCCATCACAATGGCCAATGGCACCGAAACAAAACCCAGAGCCCACACACTCAGAAAGACCAGAGCTGAAGGGCCTTCGGCTATCAATAAACCATTCTTCAGGGCAAACCAGCACAGCAATGTATATAAAAGCAACATCCCGGAAACGATGAGGGTACTTCTTAACTTCATTATATAAGGTAAGGCTATATTCACTGCACACTCTTACTGTGAACTGGTTAGCGAAGTATATGCCATGGAATAGGTGAGAATTTACGATTTAAACATGGAATTGTAAGAGAAATGTTTGACCATACGAGTTTATTCACAGCCTACTCAAGCGTATTCTGACAATACACAACGCATTGCCCTGCCCCATCCAGCAATTAGCTTTTCACGTAGCTCTGTTTCCATAAGCGGCGAATATCTTTGATCCAGAACCCAGCTTTGTACCGCGTGATCCAGGTTCTTAAACAAACCGGTCCCGATTCCAGCCAATATAGCAACGCCAAAAGCCGTAGTCTCAATGCACCGGGGGCGCTCTACCGGTATATTTAAGATGTCAGCCAAAAACTGACATAGCCAGTCATTAACAACCATTCCACCGTCAATACGTAATTGGGTCACCCACGCATTATCTTCAGCCATCGCGTTTAACAATTCCTGAGTCTGAAAAGCAACACTTTGCAGCGTCGCAGTGATGATCTGCGCCTTGGTAGTATCCAGACTTAAACCATATAACATGCCCCTGACATGGGCATTCCAGTGGGGTGCCCCCAAACCAGTAAATGCCGGTATCAAATAAACACCGCCCGTTTCACCATTGCAGGCCTGTGCCGCGGTTTCTGCTTCGGCGGCTTGAGTTATCAGGCCCAATTGATCTCTTATCCATTTGATTGCTGATCCCGCTACAAAGATACTGCCTTCCAGGGCATATACAGGAGTACCATCTAATCGATAAGCAACAGTGGATAACAATTGTTGCCGAGAACGCACCAATTCCTGTCCGGTATTCATGACCATGAAACAACCCGTACCATAGGTACTTTTGACCATACCCTTTTGCACACACCCCTGCCCAATTAACGCCGCCTGCTGATCTCCCACTACACCCGTAATAGGTATTTCGGCTCCAAACCACCGGGCATCACAAACCCCGAAATTGTCTGCACTGTCACAAACCTCTGCCAAAAGTGCTTGGGGAATATCAAAATAATCAAGCAACTCAGCACTCCACTGTTGTGAGCGGATATCGAAAAGCTGGGTTCGAGATGCATTGGTGGCATCTGTTTTGTGCGATCCTCCCATGGTGAATCGCCATACAAGGTAAGTGTCCACGGTACCAAATTTCAGTTCACCCGCTATTGCCCGCTGGTATATGTCGGAGCTTCGATTTGGATTCTGGTGCAATAGCCAGACTAGTTTGGTACTGGAAAAATACGGATCAACCAACAACCCGGTTATGTCGCTTACCTGCTTGGCCATGCCACTCTGATGAATTTTCTGGCAGTAAGTAGCTGTACGTCGATCTTGCCAGACAATGGCTGGATATTCCAAGTCACCTGTTTGCGCATTCCACAGCAAGCTAGTCTCTCTTTGATTGGTAATCCCCATTGCCATTATTTCACTGGCTTTGAGACCCGCAATTTCAAGAGCGCGCCGACCTGCCGCGAGCGTGGTACCCCAAAGCTCTTCAGGACACTGCTCTACCCAACCATTTTTCGGAAAGCGGGATTCAAGCTCTTCCTGTGCCAATGCTATTTGAGTACCTGTTTCATCGAATATAATGACTCGCGAACTGGAAGTGCCCTGATCAATTGACATAATATATGCCACAAAAACCACCCGATAATAAAAAACGCAATACACAATATATAGTGGTGAGAATTTTTTATAAAGTGAGCTCTTTATAGGCTGGACATAGTCCGTGGAAAGTTCACCGGCCCTTAAAACTTATTGATAATAGTTTGCTGAAAAAAAAACGAGCAGCACTATCTTGTATCTCAATATCTTCTAGCCACTATATATTGGGATTTTTTTTTGATACAGTGCCAGCTGCAAATAGAAACAAACCGCTAGTGCGTTCATGTAGTCCACTAACAAACAAAGTATTTAGATAAAGAAAATATTGAGCTAAAGAAAACATCCAGAAAAGAGTAACGAGATATCAAGCGATATAAAAAACTTTACCTAATCAAAAGCCCAGAACAACACCATTCAACATCGAGCGAGCACCCATTCCAGGAGCAACACAATTAATGCAAACTAAAATACAGCTGGACGCTGTTGAGTCCCCCACCCCGGATCAAACTGCGGCAATAACTGCCACAGCACCTGGCCAACTGAAAGTTATAAAACGTGATGGTACTGTTGTACCCTATGATGACAGCAAAATTAGCGTAGCCATTATGAAGGCCTTTCTGGCAATAGATGGCGACACCGCAGCAGACTCCTCACGCATAAGGCAACTGGTGAGAGAATTAACCGCTCAAATTTCCAATACTTATGAACGGCGTATGCCCTCGGGCGGCACCCTGCATATAGAAGAATTGCAAGACCAGGTAGAACTCGAATTAATGCGCTCGGGCGAACAAAGAATTGCCCGCGCCTATGTTCTATATCGTGAAGAACGCGCACGTATCCGCAAAACTCAGGACCAGGCATTCAGTCTATCGCTGGATACTCCCATTCAGGTTAAACAGGCAGATGGATCTCTCGCTACTCTGGACACAGATCGAATGCTGACCCTGGTCTCTGAAGCCTGTGATGACCTGAGTGATGTTGACAGCAAACTGCTCATTGATAGAGCCATGCCAAACATGTACGACGGTATTTCGGTGGGTGATGTATCTGCCAGCCTGCTTATTACAGCCCGTACCTTGGTAGAAGAAGAACCTAACTACACCTATGTGACAGCTCGCCTATTACTGGATGAGATACGTAGCAAAGCCCTTAGCTTTCTCAAGATATCTGCAAACAACACGGAAGACTACAGCGCCACTCAAGGTCAGATGCACCTAGTTTACCCTAAAGCACTGTCCGCATTTATCAAGAAAGGCATAGAGCTCGAACTACTTTCACCCTTATTGCAAAAATTTGATATTGAGCGTCTGGGCGCTGCACTTAAACCGGAAAGGGACCTGCAATTTAATTATTTGGGAATACAAACACTTTACGACCGCTATTTTTTACACAGTGAAGAGATTCGCATTGAATTACCTCAGGTTTTCTTCATGCGGGTAGCCATGGGTCTGAGTATAGAAGAACAAGATAAAAATGACCGGGCAATTGAGTTTTACAATCTGCTGTCCAGCTTTGACTACATGAGCTCAACACCTACTTTGTTTAATGCAGGTACACTGCGGCCCCAACTTTCTTCATGTTTCCTCACAACCGTATCCGATCACCTGCAAGGTATTTACGGTGCCATTAAAGATAATGCCATGCTATCTAAATGGGCCGGGGGCCTGGGCAACGACTGGACCAGCGTCCGGGCTCTGGGTGCCCGCATAAAAGGTACAAATGGTAAATCACAGGGAGTTGTTCCCTTTCTTAAAGTGGTCAATGATACTGCCGTCGCTGTCAACCAGGGCGGTAAACGCAAAGGAGCTGTATGTGCCTACCTTGAAACCTGGCACCTCGATATAGAAGAGTTTCTGGAGCTGCGTAAAAATACCGGCGATGATCGCAGACGCACACATGACATGAATACCGCCAACTGGATACCGGATTTGTTTATGAAACGCGTCCTGGAAGAAGGCCAGTGGACCCTGTTTTCACCAGACGATACCCCGGATCTGCACGATCTGTACGGGCAGGCTTTCGAAGCCCGCTTTTGTCACTATGAAAAATTAGCTGACGCCGGTGAAATAAAATTATTCAAACGCGTAAATGCCCAGGATATATGGAGAAAAATTCTATCCATGCTGTTCGAAACCGGACATCCATGGATTACCTTTAAGGATGCTTGCAATATTCGTTCGCCACAGCAGCATGTAGGTGTTATTCACTCCTCAAACTTATGCACTGAAATTACCCTGAACACTTCTGAATCAGAAATAGCGGTATGTAATCTTGGTTCGGTCAATCTGGCCCAGCATGTCGATGAAAATGGTCTCGACCTGGAGAAGTTACAGCGCACAATCAATACCGCGATCAGAATGTTGGATAATGTCATTGACATAAACTATTACTCAGTGCCCCAAGCCAGGAACTCCAACTTGCGCCACCGTCCCATCGGTCTTGGTATTATGGGCTTTCAGGATGCTCTGTATAAACAAGGTATTGCCTATGCTTCGGAAGCGGCTCTGAAATTTGCTGACGTGTCTATGGAGGCAGTGAGCTACTTCGCTATTTCGGCATCCAGTGAGCTAGCCAAAGAGCGTGGTAGTTACTCTACTTTTGAGGGCTCACTCTGGAGCCGTGGCATTCTGCCCCTGGATTCCTTAAAAGAGCTTAGCCGCGAACGCGGGGAAGGTTATCTGGACGCCAATTATGATTCCACCTTGGCCTGGGGGGACCTGCGAAAAAAAGTTAAAATTAATGGCATGCGCAATTCAAATGTCATGGCAATTGCACCCACAGCAACCATTGCGAATATTACCGGCGTCTGCCAATCAATTGAGCCTACCTACCAAAACCTGTACGTAAAATCCAATCTCTCCGGAGAGTTCACCGTTGTCAATGCGCACATGGTTAGAGATTTAAAAGCACAGGGCCTCTGGGACAAGGTCATGATCAATGATCTGAAATTTTATGATGGCAGTCTTGCCGCCATTGATCGGGTACCACCAGAGCTCAAGCATCGATATTCCACCGCCTTTGAAGTAGAACCCCGCTGGCTTGTTGGCGCTGCCAGTCGTCGTCAAAAATGGATCGATCAAGCTCAGTCTTTAAATTTGTACATTGCAGAAGCCTCAGGCAAAAAACTCGACATCACCTATAAAATGGCTTGGTTATCCGGTTTAAAAACCACCTATTATCTGCGGGCTTTGAGTGCCACGGCGACAGAAAAATCCACCGTGGAGCGCGGTACATTGAATGCAGTTACTTCCCAGCAGCTACCTGATATCGCTACCCAGAAAAACGAAACCGAAACTACGAATTTCGAGCTGGATATGGGAGAAGCTGCGGCAGTACCACTCGCCTGTTCCATAGACAGTCCAGACTGTGAAGCCTGTCAATAAGCTGGCAGTTGTATTTAACCATGCATAAATTTAACTATGCATAAAAAGAAACATAAGACGCAAAAGAGACAAGGATTAAGCAAATGCTAAGTTGGGACGACTACCATAAACCAGAAGCGCCTGCGGCCAGTATAGCGCCCGCGGCTGGTAGACAGGACGCGGCTGGTAGACAGGACGCGGCTGGTAGACAGGACGCGGCCAGTACACAAACCGCAGAAATAGAACAAACGGCAACACTTGCAGTTACACAACAAACAGCCAGCATAGCCCTAGCCAAAACCCGTTCTCCAGCGGCAGAGTTCCCCGCCGCCATGGAAATTACTGTACCCGTTACACCGGCACAAATGCAGAATCAGGCAACCCAGGCTCCCGCTGAAGAAAAATCTATATCAGAAAAAGGGTCCGCTCCCGTCAGCACGCCCCTGCCCTCAACCAACCTGGATTCACCGCATACCATACCTGCTGAACTGGAAGGTGGAGAACGGGTATCCGTAGATCAAAAGCGCATGATTAACTGTCGTGCAGATCTGAATCAGCTCGTACCATTTAAATATGATTGGGCCTGGCAAAAATACCTGGATGGATGTGCCAACCATTGGATGCCCCAAGAAGTTAATATGACCGCGGATATAGCACTGTGGAAATCCATTGATGGGCTAACGGATGATGAGCGGGTAATTATTAAACGTAATCTCGGATTTTTCTCAACCGCTGATTCTTTGGTTGCAAATAATCTAGTATTAGCCATCTATCGCCTGATCACTAATCCTGAATGCCGCCAGTACTTACTCCGGCAGGCATTTGAAGAAGCTATTCACACACACGCATATCAGTACTGTATTGAATCGCTTGGCATGGATGAAGGTGAAATCTTCAATATGTATCACGAGGTGCCATCCGTCGCTAGGAAAGCTTCCTGGGCATTAAAATATACCAAGGAAATAAGTGATCCTACCTTTACCACCGGCACCCCGAAAACTGACAAAATGTTGCTGAAAAATCTTATTGCATATTGTTGTGTTTTGGAAGGTATCTTCTTTTACTGCGGGTTCACCCAGATATTATCCATGGGACGCCGTAATAAAATGACCGGTACTGCGGAACAATTTCAATATATTCTGCGGGATGAATCCATGCATGTAAATTTTGGTATTGATGTAATTAATCAAATCAAACTGGAAAACCCGGGATTGTGGGACGACAGCATGCAGGAAGAAGCCATCCAGATGATTGTTGAAGGATGCCAGTTAGAAATCGAGTATGCGCAAGATACAATGCCGCGCGGCATACTGGGTATGAATGCCAATATGATGGCCGATTACCTCAGATTTATTGCTAACCGACGACTCGCGCAAATCGGCCTGGCTGAACAATTTCCATCCGTGAAAAACCCTTTTCCATGGATGTCCGAGGTAATGGATTTAAAAAAGGAAAAGAACTTTTTTGAAACACGGGTAACAGAATATCAAACCGGTGGCGCACTAAGCTGGGACTAATCTGACTCAAGACAGAAATTGACATATAAGTCCTCATCCCTTTATAAGGTTGAGGCTTATATGCGTTTATTATTTTGGGTTGAGACTCTTCTGGTTTGGGTTGAGACTCTTCTGGGTTGAGACTCTTGCCAGATAAAGTCTAAGCCACAGCTTATGGTTTAGGCGTATTTACTCGCTAAATTTAATTAAGACCTGTTTCAAGGCCTCTACAAAGGCCAGGGGTTGATCCAAAAAAACATGATGCTGAGCATCGGGGATTCCCGTTACGGGTATATCCAATGACGGATCACCCAGCCGAGTCAATTCACACATATATTCTACCGCCTTGGTATTGAAAAGCTTACTTTCCAAGCCATAGATCATCGCCAATTTAAAAGAGTCGTTTCTACCCAAATCCGTAAACTCATCTGGCGAAAGCTCAATACCTGTCACCGAGCCCGGTAAATCTTCATCAAACTTCCAAGTCCAACCACCTTCTTCCGCGCGCAGGGACTGTTTGGCAATATAGGTCAACAGAAATTCATTTGCACAAGGCTGTGGCGGCTGTAGCCTAAACCGCATCAGAGCAGCCTCCTTACTTGGATAAATATTGGCTTGCGCATTCAATGCTGCATGTTCAGACACAGGATCATCAGGGTGACGAAGCCCGGTGTCTATCAGCACCAAACCACTAAAACGATCGGGGTGAGCATTCACCGTTTTTACCGCCACCATACCACCAAAGCTATGTGCAACAATGATAGCCTCGTTAGACAGCCCAGCCGCATCAGCAACCGCCATTACTTCCTTTACATAAGTGGCCCCGCTATATTCATAGCGATAATCTGAATCGCCCATACCAGTTAGATCCATGGCGACCAGATAATAGTCTTCGATAAACAAGGGAGCGATAAAATCCCACCAATGCGAGTGGGCGTACATACCATGGATCAGTAATATGGCCGGCTTGCCAGGATCGCCCCAGCAACGATAGCACACGTCACATTCTTCCACTTCAACACTGTTGCTGACTGCTTCAGTTTCAACACATTCCCAAAACCAATCAGGTATACTGGCAGGAGTAGATTTATCCCAACGAGCCATATCGATTATTACCCCTCTGAAATACTGAATTTAGTGTGTTAACAACTAACTAGTCCATGCTAAAGACGTCCAAAGCGCTTAAGATGAAAATCTGTATTACCAAATAAGGTTATCAATACAGTCAAGCGTTTAAAATAGTGACCAATATTAAGCTCTTCCGTCATTCCCATACCACCATGTAACTGTACTGCACTTTGTCCAACAAACTGGGCTGATTTGCCGACCTGAACTTTTAGTGCCGATATAGCTTTTTGGGCAAGCGCATTGTAACCCTCATCCATTCTTATGGCAGCCATATAAAGAATCGATTTGGATTGCTCATGGGCCATAAACATATCTACCATACGATGCTGCAGTACCTGAAATTTCCCTATAGGCTGCCCGAATTGCTCCCGACTCTTACAATATTCAACGGTATCTTTGTAAAGTACTTCCATCGCTCCCACGGCTTCAGCAGCCACCGCCAGGGTTGCTTCATCAATGACCTGCTCTAACAGGGGAAACCCGGCATCAAGGTCACCCAGCATATCACTTTTGGCAACCAATACATTTTCCAATATCAATTCCGAAGCACGTAGTGAGTCTACTGTGGGATAGTCCCGACGTGTCAGGCCCGCTGCCTTTGGATCAACAATAAACAAGCTGATACCCGATTCGTCTCTTTGTTGACCTGAAGTGCGAGCACTAACAATGAGGATATCAGCATTCTGGGCATTCAATACCACCGCTTTGTGGCCACTGAGCTTAAAGTTATCTCCATCAGCAACAGCCGTAGTCGCGACATCCGCTAAATTAAATCGACTCTGAGGTTCTGAATAAGCAACAGCACCCTGTGATGAACCGTCAATAATACCTGCCAGTAGCTTTTCTTTCTGGGTAGGGTTTCCAGCAATTTTTAATGCCCCACCAGCTAATACCACTGATGGTAAAAATGGCTCGACAACAAGGCCTCTACCAAACTGCTCCATCAAGATCATGACATCAACAGATGATCCACCAAAACCGCCGTCAGCTTCACTAAAAGGCACGCCTAACCAACCCAATTTTGCAAAGGTTGACCAATTCTCCTTGCTGTACCCCCAGGCATGCACCGTATTTTGCTGACGCGCTTCAAAATTGTAATCGTTCTGAATAAAACGCGTCACACTCTCCTGCAACAAGTCTTGTTCATCTGTGAAAGAAAAATCCATTAGTAACTCCTGCTTGTCCGGTAATTTTACCGGAGATTTAATGCCAATTAGAAGGGGGTTTCGTCAAGCAGACGACTACAAACCCAACACAGCCTTGGCAACGATATTTTTTTGAATCTCCGTTGCACCACCAAATATAGTAGAGGCCCGGCCAAACAACATAGCCTGCAGCGTAGTCAAAGCATCATCAGGACCTATCTTTTGTTCATTATCCGACAACAATTGGTCTGGATAGGGCAGCGCATAATAGCCTAAGGCCTCAACTTTGAGGTCGGAGATCCTTTGGCTGATCTCGGTTCCCTTAAGCTTCAGTATCGACGACTCAGGGCCTGGCGCCCCGCCCTTAGCCACTGTGGCCAGCGTTCGCAGCTCAGTTATTTCCAATGCCATTAACTCGATATCCACAGCATCTACTTTTTCCACAAAACTACGATTATCAGACAAAGACCCACCATCTTGTATGGTAGTTTGCGTCAACGTCCGGAGTTGCTGAAGTAATACCCGGGACCTCGCAACCCCCGCAATGCCCGTTCGTTCATGGGTCAGCAAACCCTTTGCATAGGTCCAGCCTTTATTCTCTTCTCCAACCAAGTTCTCCACCGGGACTTTCACATCAGTCAGTGAAACTGAATTCACGGTATGTTGGTTTCCCAGCAAATAAATGGGATGTACTTCCACACCCGGGCTGCGCATATCGATCAGTAAAAAACTAATTCCCTGCTGCGGACGCTTAGCATCAGGGTCAGTTCTAACCAAACAAAATATCCAGTCAGCATTATGTGCAGAACTGGTCCAGGTTTTAGCGCCATTAACAATATAATGGTCTCCATCCAGCACAGCTTTGGTTTGCAACGAGGCCAGATCAGAACCCGCCCCCGGCTCCGAATAACCCTGACACCATTGTACGCTGGCCTCTCGAATGGCCGGTAAATGTCTTTTCTTCAGCGCTTCACTGGCCCAGGTATATAAAACCGGTGCTAGCATTCGCACACCAAAAGCACTCATAACCGGGCAGCCTGCACTGGCCGTCTCCCGGTCCCAAATATACTTCTGGGTGACAGTCCAGTCTGTACCACCATATTCCAGCGGCCAATCGGGTACTGACCATTGTTTTTTGATCAAAGCATCAAAATAAACCTGGGTTTCAGATATTCTATTTTTGTCCGGACCCGACAAAGGTGCTAGATAGGAGGTACGGATCTGCCTGGGCCAAGCCTCATCTAAAAAGCCCCTGACTTCTTCCTGGAAGGCCAGATCTTCTCCATTAAGTTCCAAATTCATTTGCGGTTATCCCTCCAGATTGCATTGTGGAGCAGAGCACCACTGTTTTGTATCAGAATTTACTGATAGAAAAAATTCCATAAAGAAATATTATGCGGACACACTTATAGATACAAGGTACTGTCAGATTAATTGGAAAACATAGCCCAGAGCGGGCACCATTACAAACCCGGGATAAACCAATCCGCCAAATACGGCTGCAAGCACAATGAACTATAAAACCATACTCTATAACACCAGAGAATCCGTTCTCACCATTACCCTGAATCGGCCAGATAAGCTCAATGCCTTCACGGATCTCATGATGAAGGAGTTGATAGATGCCTTTGACAGGGCCGACGAGGACGACGAGGTGCGCGCTATCATTGTAACCGGTGCTGGGAGAGCATTTTGTGCGGGGGCTGACTTGTCACGCGGGGCAGATACCTTTAACTCAGACGCTGGCAAATCAGAAACAGAACCACCCCGCGGTTTACGACGTGACGGCGGTGGCCGGCTTACCCTGCGCATATTTGATTGTAAAAAACCGGTGATTGCAGCAATTAATGGCCCAGCGGTTGGAATAGGCGCCACAATGTTATTGGCTATGGACATTAGACTGGCATCAAAGGACGCAAAATTTGGCTTTGTATTTTCCCGCCGTGGTATTGTAAGCGAAGCCTGTTCAAGCTATTTCCTACCACGTATTGTCGGCATTAGTCAGGCACTGGAATGGTCTTATACCGGTAAAATATTTTCGGCCGCTGAAGCACACAATGCTGACCTGGTCCGCAGCCTCTACCCAGCAGAAGATCTACTGGCAGAGGCGCACAAGCTAGCCCTGGAATTTTCCCATCAAACCTCTGCCGTTTCAATTGCATTAATCCGACAGATGATGTGGAAAATGCTGGGCGCCAATGACCCAATGGATGCACACAAGATTGATTCTCGCGGCATCTACCATATGGGCCGGTCACCGGACAGTAAGGAAGGCGTAGTCTCCTTTCTGGAAAATCGGGCACCGGACTTTCCCATGAAAGTCAGTTCCGATATGCCAGAGTTTTACCCTTGGTGGGATGAGCAAACCTTCGAATAAAATTATTCAGGACTAAAGACTAAGTAATATGTTTAAAAAACTATTTTCCAAACGTAAATCACTGGCAGAAATGGACGTACCTGCCCTGTTGGCCAGGCTCAAAACATTAGACAGTGCTGACATACTTGCAAAACAGGCTGACATTATCGCACTGGCAAAAAACCACAGCGACAGTAGCGTCAGATCTGCATGCATAACAATTATCGATAACTTTGAAGCACTTTCTGCCTTATTGTCGCACAGTGACATCACCACAGTAAAAAGTGCTATCTCACGACTAATCCAAGACAACGATTTAAGAGCAAAACTTCTTGAGGACAATAATTTGCTTGGCCTGCCACTCGTACAACATGCGTTGATTCGTTCAGCCAATACAGTGGAGCAAGCGAAATCAGTTGTGCAGGCATCCAGTCTCGATAAAGTTGAGCTTTGCCTGGATTCAGCATCCAGTGAAGTGAAAACCTGGCTTGCCTTACTGATAGATCAAGAAAGTGATTTAGTCCGCCTGGAAAAACTAAGCCGCAATCGGGACAAAAAAATTAATCGTCTAGCGCGCGAACAATTAAACCAGCTACGCATGGAGCGAGAAAATTTAGCGCAATACCACGAAGATTGCGATCATTTACACGATGCTGCAAACAAACTGAATAGCCAGATATATTTGGAATCCGCCGCTCTCAGTGTGGAAAATATTCAATTTACCCAGGCCAAGCTGATCAACTTACGCACTAAGTATAAAACGCTGGAATTGGCCATTCTACAAGCTACAAATAACAATGCCTCCAAACAAAATCAACTAACCGGACAGGAGCCACTACCCACCAAAACCAGTGAACTATTGCGTTTGCTCGATGGCACTGAAACTCGCATGAACGAGCTGCTTCTCAAACAAGCCGAGTCGAATGACAAACTGGCTGATGCAAAACAACAAGCACAGAGACAGGAGCAGGCACGACAAGCCGCTCAAGATACCAAAGCTGATCAGCTCAAAACAGATCAATCTGCCCAAGTAATTAACACAGGGGACATGCTGTCCAGACAATCTCAAACACAAATTGAGAAAAACCAAGCACTAAAAATTTGCCTGGCACAAACCAAAACATCTCCCGAAAATTACCAGTCACTATGGCAGCAGCAGGCAAAATCCGTAAAACTGCTAAAGACAATCGATACATTAAGCGACAGAAATAGTGATATATTACCAGCGGGTGTGGAGGCTGCCTTCAATTCATTTCGCTCACACCAAAGTGAATTTGATTTGTACTGCCTGCAAGTCCGAGAAAAAATAGAAGCACAATTCACTAAAGCGATGAATAAACTGGAGGTCCTCCTGGCAGAGGGTAAAATGAAAAGTGCCACTGGTTTACAGGCCGAATGCAGAAACCAGTCCCGCTCGCTAAATCAGAGAAACAACGCCAAATTGTTGGCACGCTACAGCAGTATCACCAAAAAATATGCCGATCTAAATGATTGGAGATCCTTTGCCGCGCAACCCAAACAAATTGAACTGTGTGAAGCGGTTGAAAATATTGCTGACAACCCCCTCCCTCCAGAACAACAAGCTGAGACCCTTAAAAGCCTGAGAGTAAGATGGCAAGCACTTGGCTCATCCAATAAGGCCTTGTCTACCCGTTTTGACGCAGCGGCTACCCATGCTTTTGTCCCCTGTAAAATCTACTTCGAAGAACAAAACCAAATTCGTACCAATAACCTTAACCAACGCAAAGGCGTTTTAGAACAACTACGCACTTATATTGATTCCAATGACTGGCACAATACGGACTGGAAAGCGGCTGAAAAAATACTTCGAACAGCCCGATCAGAATGGAACAACCACAATCCCATAGATCGCAGCAAACTTAAAACTGTACAAAAATCCTTTGATGAAGCCTGCAAGAAAATTCATCAAAAACTCAACGAAGAGCGTCAGCGAAACCTGGAAAAAAAACAGCAATACGTGGAAAAAGCAGCAGAGCTCGCTACCCCAAATACACCAATACAGGACGCTATAGCAGAAGCAAAATCACTACAATCCCTATGGCGAAGCGTAGGTATTACCCCCAGAGCCGAGGACCAAAAATTATGGCAAATCTTCAGAACTCACTGCGATAGCATATTCTCGCGCCGCGATCAGGCGCATAAAAATGCCCAACAACAAAAATCGCAACATATTGACGATGTCAGCAACAAATATGATCAATTGCTCGCGGCGATCCAGTCCTGCGAGACTACCCTGAGTTCGCAACAACAAAACATCGAAGAGATAAAGCAGGCAAAACGGCTCTATAGAGAACTTTCTGATGAAGTTGCTAGCAGTGCCAGTGATTTACCCCAAGCGCTTGTGAAAAAACTTACTCGAGCAGAAATACAGCTAGGCGCACTACAAAATAGCCAAAAATTGATGAAACGCAAAGCGCTGTTTGAAGCATTCCAAACAATCGACAAATACCTGATAGAAATCGAAAATAAGATACTCGCAGGCCTTTTGCTCAACGATGAGGAACTAGCGCAGTGCTTTTCTCAGATTACACAGTACGCCCCGGCCAATTTCAGCGAAAAGAAACAGCAACAACTGGTAAATTCTTGCAAGCAACGTGCTGAAACGTTATTCAATACACTCAAACAAGGTAACCAACCAGCCATAGATCTTTTTTTCAGCACAGCGCTAAAAAATCAAACAGAAACCGTTGTACGTACCGAATTGGAAGCGGGAGTGGCATCCACTGAGCAGGACCAACAACTACGTATGCAGCTACAATTACAACGACTTAATGACGGACTGGCCAAGCGACAAAGTTCCATGAACAACACAGACATGAAAAACCCTGAAAATATGGCAATGGCCTGGTGTGGTACGGTTTCCTGTGGCGAACAACGCGCTATGTTGAGCCAACGGTTCTTTCAAGCTCTATCTGGCCTGGATTAAGCGGTATTAATCCAACCCCAGCACACTGGTTATGCTGGCAAAGTTAACTTGAGTCTCGCGCCTCCCATATCCGCTTCCAGAATTTCCACACTGCCGCCATAACTTGCCACCAGATCGGCGACCACAGAAAGCCCAATACCCTGCCCCGCTATACTGGTATCTGCTCGGGTACCACGACTTAAAACTTCTTTACGCATTGCCGATTTTACTCCAAGGCCGTCGTCTTCAATACTTATCTCGATTAGGGCAAGATCATCCGCCATGGTTAAGTTTTTAGCCGGATGGGCACATACACGTATTTTTGAGCGGCCATACTTAAAAGCATTTTCTATAAGATTGCCCAATATCTCCATCAGATCACTTTCATTGACTCGCACACTCAAGTTTTCCTGCACCTCGACATCCAGCTCAATCCTTTTTTCTACGTAGGCTTTAGAAATAGCACTTACCAGGCGCTGAATCAGCGGTGCAAGTGGGACACTACCAATTATCAATGACGATTGTGCACTGCTGGCCCGGGATAGCTGATAACGAACCGTATTCTGCATATGGTCCAATTGCTCCTCTATCAGCTTCGAATTCGCTTTTTTCTCACTTTGCAATTCATTTCTAACTACAGCTAACGGTGTCTTTAAGCTGTGAGCCAGGTTCTCCATGGCCATTTTATACCGAATTCGACTGTTTTCTTCATGCTCAATATATCGATCCAGATTTGCCGCCAGACCCTGTAACTCCGGTGGAAATTCCACACCCAAACGTTTACGACTACCCGACTCCAGTTGCCGTACCTGATTCTCCATAGATCTTATGGGCCGCAATCCCCAGGCAACAGCAACAAACTGCCCAAGAATAAACAAGACCGTGGCAGCAACCAGACCAATGGTAAGATTTTTCCTGAACTCCGTAATTTCAGAGCGATAGGATTTACGGTCGGTCATGACTCTGAAAGTAAACAACGATTCATCGGCTGCCACCCAAATCACAGAGTACTTCATATCGAACTGCTGCCCATGTTTTTCAAACTGAAAACTACCGGGTACACCTGGCTGGGTAAATTCACTCAGCCTTGTATCCGAAGTTTGTAAGGAGGGAGAGCTCCAGATTAGGTTACCCTGGGCATCCTGCACTGCTGCGTACAATCCTGACTCAGGCTGAGACAAGCGCGGTTCTGGCAGTACATCGGGGAATACCAGTGAGCTGCCAGATTCCTCAGCAATACCCATTAATCCATAAACGACCAGTCGTAACTGCTCCTGAGCACCCGCTTCCACACTTGCGGTAAAAGAGCGATCCAGCACCCAGCCGGTGATACCGAGAAAACAACCCAGCAACAAAGTGGTAATGATAATAAGCCGCTTCTGTAAACCGAGTTTCAACCCTCCCCCTTTTGTAGGAATTTTCTAAGCTTCAAGGGAAAAAATGCCAAGGATTTCTCGTGCATTTTTAGTTTACGTACTTTCCGTCACAAAACGATACCCTTGCCCGCGTACCGTACGAATTTGTGCAGGTTGCGCAGTTCTGGCAAGTTTTTTTCGCAAGCGCCCGACAAACACTTCAATCACATTACTGTCACGGTCATAATCCTGATCATACAAATGGTCCGTTAGTTCTGTTTTTGATATGACTCTATTCGGGCTTAACATCAAATATTCAAGCACTTTATACTCAAAAGCAGTTAATTCAATCAATGTTCCGTCGAGTCGAACTTCCTTTTTAGCGGTATCTAGGATTAGACCCTCTGAGGATATAATCGGCGATGCGAAACCTGCAGATCGACGGATCAAGGCATTTAGTCGAGCTAGCAGCTCTTCCATATGAAAGGGTTTAGTCAGGTAATCATCGGCGCCGGCCTCAAGCCCACCCACCTTGTCCTCCCAATGTTCGCGAGCGGTAAGTATTAACATCGGAAAATCACGGCATTCGGCACGCAGGGTTTTAATTAGCGCAAGACCATCCATTTTAGGTAGACCCAAATCAATAATGGCCGCATCGTAATCATATTCCCGCCCATAGTAGAGACCAACCTCACCATCTTCAGCAGTATCAACGACTAACCCGGAATCTTCCAGGTGACGGTGAAGTTGAGTACGCAGGTTTATATCGTCTTCTACCAGTAAAATACGCATTACTTCATATTACCGTTACGATCTACTTTATAGGTTTTCACACGCCCACCATCCAAAACAACGCGTACTTTAAAACCCCCGTCTTTGGTTGGACTTGCGGAAACAATTCTCCCACCGGTAGCCCTGCGCACAATGGCCGTTGCCTGCTGCATCGATATTGTGGATTTTTGCATGATAACCCTGGAAATAACTGGCTCGAATATCTCTGCTTGAAGCGGAACAACCATCCAAAAACAAGTAACAATCAACAGTAGTCGATACACAGGACTCCGCTTACTCCACAGGCGTGACTTCACCTCATGCACGGTCTTCGGTTTGTGTTCTTGTTGGTGTATCTGTTTATGTTTAAAGAACAAACACATGAGCAGTTTCTTTCCTCTAATTAAATCCTGTCGTTAAAGACTATAGTGCCAGCCGACAGATCTGGGACGTCCAAACATACTGGTTAGTAAGCTGGTGTAACGCGTACGCGAACCCTTATTGTATCACCAGGATGTGTATTCGTTCTGGTCGTGTAGGTTTCCCCCGCATAGACATAGGTGACCTCATATCCAGACAAACGTTGTTCTGTTTGCCAATCATCATATACGGTACAGACTTCCTGTGTAGTATAGCGCTTCTCGTTTCTGGCGCCTTCTGAGTGGTAGTTATCATATTTGTGGTGGTCTTTCTTTGCGATATCATTACCTATTGCACCACCCAACAGTGCACCCACTGCCAGTCCAACCCGCTTGTTGGTTTTATTGTGGCCCACACCATTACCAATCGCCCCACCGATCAATGCTCCAATGATACCCGGCGTTGCAGAATGACGCCGATTATCACGATACCCATTATTGTAATAATGATCCCTGTCGTAGACTGCTACTCGCTCCTGAGTACATTCTTCTCTGGGGGTAGAAAAACGCACCGTTTCATAGACCGGATTAACATTCACTACCTTCGCTTCATCGTGGGCCGCAACTGCACTAAAGCACCCGAACACCACCACCTGACTCAGCAACAGTGGACTTAAAAATCTACGAATAGCCATGTTTTACCTCGGTCTTCAGTTATTTTGATAGAACACAGCATATAAAAATACAACTGAACCCAGTCTGAACAGGGCATAATGTTCAATAAACCTCTACAAAGCCTGAACCTCTGCCTGATGAGCTGTCTAACAATTGGTAGCCATGTTTTTTCAACGAACGAACAGCAATGCTCCTAATACGCAGGGCAGCGATTAAACCCTCTCAACTTATAGGCAGCTCTCATGAACCCCTTGTTTTCCGCATTTAACAACATACATAACACGACTCTTAAAGGGCTAATTCCACTGGACGGTATTCCTCCTTTATTGTTCCGCCTGTTCTTAAGTCCTATAATGATTCAGGCTGGATGGACCAAATATACCGGATTCGAGAGTACCCTGAGCTGGTTTGCCAACCCGGATTGGGGGCTGGGACTGCCATTTCCAGAACTCATGTTATCGCTGGTTATACTGGCCGAATTGGGTGGTGGCATTTTACTGCTCATGGGTTTAGCCACCCGCTGGGTTTGTATACCGTTAATGGTCACGATGCTGGTTGCCATCTTCTCCGTACATATCGAGAACGGCTGGCTGGCACTTTCTGATGCCAGTAGCTGGTTAGCCAACGACCGCATAATGGAGGCCATAAGCCGCAAAGCAAAAGCCATAGAAATATTGAAAGAACACAGCAACTATTCATGGATAACTGCGAGAGGCAGTATTACGATCCTGAACAATGGCATTGAGTTTGCTGCCACCTACTTTATCATGCTAGTGTCATTATTATTCACTGGAGCGGGTCGTTTCTTTAGCTTGGATTACTGGATTCACCGTAAATTTAACTGAATCTCGCTCCGTATTCTCATTCAGCAAGAGTAAATAATGGCTTTTATCCAAACGTCCACCTCTGCTCTCAGCAGGGCGCTGTTGTGTAGTATTGTTGCCTGTCTATTTTTCTCCGGCTGCCAGGTCAATCATCAGGACAGCCAACAGCAGCGCAGCGACCCTCTATCCAAACACAGCGCCAAACACAGCGAATCCAACCCGGAAACACTGCTGCAAAGTCCCAATGATAAGCGGCAATACCAATTGCTGGAACTTCCCAATGAACTTTCGGTACTCCTTATATCAGATCCTGGCAGTGAAAAATCTGCCGCATCTTTAAGTGTTTTTCGAGGTAGTTACAGCGACCCCGAGAATCGGGAAGGACTTGCGCACTTTCTTGAACACATGCTGTTTCTGGGCACCAAAAAATATCCGGACCCAGAGGAATACGGCAATTATATATCCGCCCATGGGGGTAGCAACAATGCATATACTGCACCGGAACATACCACCTACTTCTTTGACATCCAGTCAGAATATCTGGAGGGTGGACTGGATCGCTTTGCCCAATTTTTCATATCACCCACCTTTGACGCAAATTATGTAGAGCGCGAAAAAAATGCAGTGCATTCAGAATACCAACTGCAGTTAAAAGATGACGGCTGGCGCGGACAGTCGGTAAGCCGCAAACTGTTCAACCCCGACCACCCTGGTTCAAGATTTATCATCGGTAGCCTGAACACCCTTGCAGGTGACGTAAGAACAGATTTACTCAGCTTTGCAAAAAACAATTACTCCGCAAACCAAATGGCGCTCGTTGTATTGGGCAGTAAAACGCTCTCCGAACTGCGAGAATGGGTAACTCGCTACTTTTCTGAAATTCCGAATACAAAACTCAACACCTGGGAAAGTGATACGTTTATATTTGCCAATGACAGCCTGCCTAAATCACTAAATTACAAAACTATCCAGAAAGGCCAACATCTGGAGTTCAACTTTCCCGTACCGGAGTCATCAATACACTATTTACAAAAACCCGGCATATACATTACTAATTTGCTAGGACATGAAGGTAAAGGCAGTTTGCATCATGTACTCAGATCCCGGGGCTGGATAGAAACTTTGGGCGCAGGTGAGACGCGATACGACAGTAAAACCGGTGGAATACAAATACATATGGCGTTAACCCACACTGGCGCGCAGCATATACCTGAAATTCAGGAAATGTTATTTGCCTATATATCACTCATTAAATCAGAAGGTATTGCGCGATGGCGATATATGGAGCAGTCAAGAATCGCCGACCTGGGTTTGGCATTTCAGGAAAAAGGTAGTGCGCAGGGTTATGTATCAATGCTATCACCCCGCTTTCGGCTCTATCCGAAAAAACACCTACTGGCGGCAAATTACCTCATGCAGGATTTCAACAAACAACTGATCCTCAGCTATATTAATCTGCTCACACCAAATAACATGATAATGGTGCGCTCAGGACCAGACCTAAACACCAATGAAACTGAAGCATGGTTTAAAGTACCTTACTCAATAGAAACCCCAATATTTGGCAACACCAATCGCCAGGCTGCATTCTTTGGCATGGCATTGCCATTACACAATATTTATTTGCCAGATGACCTAACAATCCATAATTCTCTGGCTCTACTGCCAAGCAATAGAATAAATCATAAGGGCCTCAAAACCTGGTATGCACCAGATTCGGAGTTTCGTGTACCCCGTGCCAATATCCGTATTGCGATTGATACGCGCGAGGGCAACATCAGCCCGGAAGACACCGTAAGATCCGTTCTACATGCCAGGTTGGTTAATCACAAACTAAACACGCTTACTTATCCGGCACAGTTGGCGGGCCTGCACTACAGCGTAAATTCAACCAGTTCTGGATTCCAAATATCCCTGGGCGGGTATAATCAGAAGCAGGCTCTGTTACTGAAACAAGTTCTTAAAGTATTTCCCGTTGCCAGCGAAGACCTGGAAACCTTTAAACTATATCAACAGGAGCTTGTCAGAAACTGGGATAATTCTTCTTCTCAACGGCCCTATGCACAAAGCATGTCCGCGCTCGGCCACCTACTGGTTTCAGACCGCTGGCCGCCCACTCTGCTTTCTGATGAAGTAAAAAAAGTGGATTTGGATAATCTCCAATCATGGGTAAACAACAGTTTTGCCGAAGTGTCGGTACGTGTATTGCAACATGGAAATATCAACGAAGAAACCGCAGATGAGATACTCAATACGCTAACACGGCACCTCAGCCTGAGGGACTTTAACCGACAGGAAACAAAAGTTTCTGAACTGAAGCAAAGCGCCGCACTACCGCTGCAGGTTGACCATCCCGACTCTGCACTGGTCGCCTACGTACAATCATCAAACAATTCCTTATCCAGTCGCGCCTACTATGCCCTAAGCAGCCAACTTATAAGCCAGCCCTACTATCACCAGTTACGAACCGAGCAGCAATTAGGCTATGTTGTGGCATGTATGTCTGCTGTTCTTCGTACCACACCCGGGCTGGCATTTGTAATCCAATCTCCTACGGTATCCTCTAAAACCCTTCTGTTGCGCACGCAGGACTTCCTGGAGAGTTTTCCTGAAATACTCGATAAAATGGGCGAATCAGATTTTGAACAACACAAGAGCAGCCTTATCGTCCAGTTGACTGAAAAGGACAAAAATCTAGGTTCTCGAACAGCAAGATACTGGTCAGATATGGATCTTGAAGTATGGAGTTTCGATAGCAGAAAAAAAATAGCCGACGAACTATCCAAAATCAGCAAATCTGACTATCAGGCTTTTTTTCAGGAGCTGAGTAAAGATTTTGAAAGTCGCCGACTAGTAATTTACTCAAAAGGTGCTTTCAATACTGTACCCGTGGATCGCAAAATTGAAAATATCATCGAAGTAAAAATGTCAGGGGAAATATGAGCATAAACTCTAGTAGCCTGAAAACTCCTGGCGATAAGGTGGTAAAGCGGCCAGCAGAGACCGCCCATATCTCTGCGTTACGATACGTTTATCTAACAGGGTAATTCGGCCTCTATCATTTTCATGCCGAATTAAACGACCACAGGCCTGAATCAGTTTCATAGATGCCTGGGGTAGCGATATATCAAAAAAACTATTACCTCCACGCTCTTCTATCCACTCAGCCATAGCTTGGGCAACAGGATCGTCCGGGACTGAAAAAGGTAAGCGAACGATTACCACATGACGACAATAATCATCGGGCAAATCAACACCCTCGGAAAAACTGGCTAAACCCACCAGGTAACTTCGTTGTTTCCCATCAATACGCATCCTGTGTTCATCCAGAAGGCTTTGCTTTGACCCAGTCCCCTGTACACAGAACAAGTCTCTAACGGATTTCCCCAGTAGGGCCATAGTAGCATCCATCTGCCGCCAGGAACTGAATAAAATCAACCCACTCATCTCCTGAGAAACTAGATCCGGTATCAAAGTCGCGATTTCAGCAGTATGCGCTTCAAAATCTCGAGGATCAGAATCCATAGGCGGAACACAAATACTCGCAATGCTGGCATAATCAAAAGGACTGGGAATGCGCAAACTTATATCGGGCGTGATTCCCACCTGATCAATAAACGCATCAAATTTCCCCAGTGCGGTCAGGGTCGCCGATGTGCATACCGCGGCATAACAGGTATCCCAAAGCACCTCTCGCAATAGGTTGCCCGGCAGCAAAGGGGCGCTGACCAGTTCAAAATCGTGACCCATTTCACTCTCGATATTTACCACCCAGCGCGCACTCTGAACATCCTTACCTTCATCAGTTTTACCCCAATCTCGAAACAACTCATCAATCACCAAACCACGTTGTTGAAGCTGCCCGATAATACCCAACCAATCTTCAGCTTCCTCACTATTTTGCCAATCGAGGTCACCATCTACCGTCTGCTCCAGTAAGTCATGCACCTGTTCGAGCCGATTATTCAGTGGAGTAAGCAGCAGCTTCATCTCACTGCAAAGTTCAGCTATTTGTCGGTCTACCCGTCCCAGCGTAAATCGAAATATATATTTCTCAGCATCTCGTACATCAAAATCCAGAGTCGCCAACAGCGCACCTACATTCCCTAGTTGCTCAGCAATCAGAGGACTTTGTTTCACAATGCTCTGAACCAGTGCCGACAACTCCGCCGGCCGGCCAAAACGCTGGGTCATTGTACCGAGGTTAGCATTAACTTGATCAAGCCATTGAATGGAACCCTGTATACGTGTTTTTTTAGTAAAATGCTGTCGTGTTTTATCTGCCAGGTGATGCGCTTCATCTAATAAATAAATTGTTTCTTCCGGTGCAGTAAGAACCGCACCACCACCCAAACTTAAATCTGACAGCACCAAATCATGATTGGCAACAATCAGATCAACATTATCCAAACGGGTACGCGCCTGAAAAAACGGGCAATGGCTAAAGTGACTGCAACGGCGATTGCTACAACCTCTGTTATCTGTAGAAACCGCCTGCCAGACTCCCTCACCCAGACTATCTGGCCAGGAATCGAGCTCACCATCCCAACCATTCGATTTGAACGACTCAGCCATCAAATAATATTGTGCCAACTCCTCATCCGAGTGAGCGATAAATCCGGGTAATTCAGACTGCCCACCTGGATCAGTCACCAAATCATCTAAGCGCCGGGGACAAACATATCTACGCCTACCTTTAGCCAAGGCAACCTCAAACTTAAGCCCGGTGCGCTCTTGTAAATCGGGCAGATCACGCATAACAATCTGCTCCTGCAATGCAATAGTTGCAGTACTAATCACTATTCTCTTGTTCAAGGCGGCGCCAATGGGCAATGCCGAAAGACAATACGCAGCTGTCTTGCCTGTACCCGTCCCGGCCTCAATTACTGCCAAACGTGCTTTCTCTCCATCAGCACATAATACCCGGGCAATGGCTGCAATCATTTCGCGCTGACCACGTCGTGCATTGAAGCCTCGGGCTTTCAACCATGCGCTGTAGGCCTGCTGAATACTTTGTTTAATATTGTCTGTTAACTGAGTAGTGCTCATTGATTATTCTGGGCCCACAGGTTTTTTTCCGGACTGGATTAAATACTGGACATCCTGCCCAGAGAAAGCAGTGATGGTTCCAGAGTAAGAGAATAACCGGATCTGTGCCCCTTGCAAGGTTCATTGAGAGAGGCCGTACACAATGTATAGCCAGTATCCCTAGGAAACACTAATCAGGAACAGACTGCATGGTCACCATATATTCTTTAAGGGAATCTCATTCATGCTACGGTGCTGGCATATATACTATGCAAAGTCCTGCCACTATACCTGCTGGACCTGCTGGAACTAAGTCTCTAAACCGCATGATAGACAACACGCTTTTCCTGCCGGGTATATACGACACCTTTGGTTTCCTGTTCCATTTTGATCGCCTGGGCATTTATGGTCACAATAGAATTAGGATAGGTGCATCTTTTTACTGTCACGTTAGCATCCTCGGCAAATGCTAACACATCCCTTATTTCTTCAATTTCTTCAACAATATCTTCAAGATCAACATTCATTCCACGCAGTGCTTTCACCATAACCCGGAGATTGCGCGCGTTAGAAATACCTTCAGGAGATTGCTTATATTCATCAATATTTCTGCGTAACATTTCATCCAAGGTTTTTTTCTGGTCTATTCGTACCAGGCTTTCATCCTTCAGATGACTATATCTATTTAGCAATACACCACCGTAACCAACTGATACGTGAGTAATAATATTGGCATCTGTCCCAATAACATTCGCCAGAACTTCTCTATCTGAATGACAGTGACCGCCAATCAAATACCCCTTTCCGCCATTTTGACCAATGTGCACCCCCATACGGGCATATACATTGGAGCGTGAAATATATTCCTTTACCTCCAATACCGATTTGGTCTGGATACTCACACCGGTCACAAATTGTGCACTAATTGACCCACCCGCTTCTAGCACACAAGAGTATTCGCAAACATCAGATGAGGTGCTTTTTTCCTCGCCCATTGCTCCACCGGCAATTTCTATACTTTTCCCTGCTGTAATGCTCGCCCGAACGACAATGCCCCGCACCACCACACCACCAGTAACTTCTATAGTCATTCCGGCGCCAACTTCTCCTTTAACAAGCAGGGACCCATCAAAACTAATATTTCCAGTTTTTACGCCAACATCGTCAACGGTTAACAAATTGACAACGCTCACCCCCGCATCAGAAATTTCCGGATGACCTTGCACTGCTGCGACTAATAAATTCGCATCAAGGACATGTACCTCCGCACCTTCCAGTTTACTTGAAAACGGAACTTCTATACCTGCATTAGGTGGTATCGCTTTACCAAAAATATCTACACCTGCAATGCCCTGGGTAGGTGGTTTCCTTCGCATCAAGGACTCCCCGGGTTCTACAATGGTAAACTCCTGTAACATGCGCATGTCAACAACACCATCTTCATCCTCTTCCAGTTCCAATTCTCGAACAGATTTCACCAGTAGTTCGAACTCCGAATCTTCACCGTGCTCGGGCTGAGTTCCTTCCGCCAGAGTGACCAATGAAGCATCCTGATTTTCAATCATATGCTCCATTACTTGTTGATCACAAAGTGGCAAATCTATACCCTGCTCCTCTATGTAGGCCACTAATTTTTCCATAGTTAGCGGTTCCCCACCCTGTGCTTTATTCAATGAAATTTCAGCACGCATGCTGTCAGACGACACTGTAATTTTAACTCTGGCATCTACCCGTTTAGCAAATAGGAAACTGCCCGTTTCCTCTTCAGAGACCATTTTCAGCAAGTCTTTTCGCGAATCCTCCCCAATGTTGTATTCAGCATACCCGTGTTCATCCAAAGACTGGGTAATAGTATTAACGTTCCAATTGGCATTAGTATCACATTTTGAAACTACTGCGTGCAGCTCACCGGTTTTATTATTCAGCTTCCAGGAAATATCAATATAGGCACCTGCAGAGTCACCCTCTGTGGAATCAATTTCTGCAGAGCAACTATTGGACTCACTGGCTTGCTCATCAATTGATTTCTGCAATCCATCCTGCAGGTTATCCTTGGAATTTGTATCGTTCAATCTGATTTAATCACACTATTACCCATCTTAAGTAATAGCAGAACCTCACGGTTTTACCAATTTAAACTCAATATCAGACGTTTAGCTTATGCCTGCCTGGCACTCTCTCTACCCAAAAAATTCAGCATTTCTGCTTCATCAATTATTTTTATACCCAGAGATTGAGCTTTACTCAGCTTGCTACCTGCCTTTTCACCCGCCACCAGACAATCTGTCTGAGATGAGACCGCGCTGGCTACTTTTGCCCCCAATTGCTGCAGCGCTGCCTTGGCTTTAGCCCGCGGCATTTCTGTGAGTTTGCCCGTTAAAACCCATATTTGTCCCTGTAAAGGTTGGTGCGCTGTTTTCGCCTGAATATCCGGCCAGTAAATACCTGCTTGACGCAGTCGCTCAATGTCCAGCCAGGCTGACTGATTCGAAAAATACTCCATTATATTTGCCGCCACTATCTCCCCGACATCCTCTACCCTGACAAGTTGCTCCAAATCAGCATTCTTTAAAGCAGATATGTCACCGAAATATGCCGCCAGATTTACCGCCGTTGCCTCACCTACCTCCCGGATACCCAGCGCATAAATAAATCGAGCGAGTGTGGTAGATTTACTCGCTTCGATAGCTTGTATCAAATTTTCAGCAGACTTTTCACCCATGCGCTCAAGTTGTGCCACCTGGCTGACTTCCAACGCATAGAGATCCGAAAAAGTCTCAACGAGTTCCTGCTCAATCAGCAATTCAACAATCCTGTCTCCCATTCCGTCAATATCCATAGCCAGACGAGAAGCAAAATGCCGGATAGACTCTCTTCGTTGATCAGGACATTGCAGCCCGGCGGGACATCGAGCAATGGCTTCATCTGCTGCCAATACAATACTTGTACCGCACGAAGGACAGAGATCAGGCAAATTAATCATGTTCTCAGCTGATGAACCCTCAAAACCCTCAATATTAACGTTAGAGTCATTGTCACCCAGCGCCTTCACTATTTTAGGGATGACATCTCCAGCCCGACGCAATAACACCTTGTCACCCAACCTAAGGTTCAGCCTTCTGATTTCACCAATGTTGTGCAAGCTGGCACTGCTCACGGTAACACCACCAACAAACACCGGTTCCAGCCTGGCCACCGGTGTAATAGCACCGGTTCTACCAACCTGGAAATCTACTGAAAGCAATTCAGTGGTCGCCTCCTGAGAAGGATATTTGTAAGCTATGGCCCAGCGTGGTGAGCGAGTTAAAACGCCTAGTTTCTGTTGTATCTCCAGGGAGTCAGACTTGATTACAATGCCATCAATTTCATAGGCCAATGCATCTCTTCGCGCGAGTATTTTGTCGATGTAATTTGTGCAGGCATCAATACCCGTCACCCGCTGTGTCTCCTGGTTAACCCTAAGCCCCCACGCTTTCAACTGCATCAATACATCCCAATGGGATTTCGGCTGCCAGTCCGCTGAGTAATATCCCGCACTGTAGCAGTACATAGTCAAAGGACGAGCTGCGGTTATCCGGGAATCTAACTGCCGAAGACTACCAGCAGCACCATTGCGTGGGTTGACCAATAGTTTTTTACCCTGGGACTGGGCCTGACTATTGAACTTGTTGAAACCCGCAATAGGCATGTATATTTCACCACGTATTTCAATTTCCCGTGGAGTATTGTCACCTGACAATACCAGTGGAATAGCAGCGATAGTACGAACATTGGCAAGAATGCCTTCGCCTGCCCGCCCATCGCCCCGGGTTGCAGCAGACACCAGTTCACCCTTTGCGTAAAACAGACTGACCGCTACGCCATCAATTTTTGGCTCGCAGGTGTAAACCAGCGCTTGCTGCTGACCCAGATACTTTAAAGCCCGGGTTTCCCAGTCAATGAGTTCAGAGGTACTGGTACATTTATCTAAAGACAACATCGGACTACGGTGTTCGACCGTTTCGAAGGCATCCAGGCGCTCTGCGCCTACTCGATGTGATGGAGAGTTTTCAGTGACCAGCTCTGGATACTGGCGCTCAATTTCTAGTAGCTTGGCAAACAGTACATCGTACTCAGCATCAGAAATTTCTGGATCATCCAATACATGGTACAGACGGTTATGCTTACGTAACGCTACACGTAACTTATCGAGTTCTTCAAAAACTTTTTTCGAAACCATCCGTTGATGCAGGATTCAGGCCTGTTGTGACAATTGTTTGCGGGCAAATTCACTTATACGCTGACGATAATGCTCAATGGTCTGACCGGTCATAACACTCATGCTTTCGTCACGTAAATCTCCACCGAGATTCTCAGCCAGATCCTGGGCAACGAATAACATATCTTCAAAGCTCTCCATTGCATTTGCCGGGCCCGGCAACTGAAGAAAAAAACTAACTCCCGGCGTTTGATAATTGTCAATATCACTTAAATCAAAACAACCTGGTTCCACAGCACTTGCGACACTGAACTGTACTGCTTTGGTCATAGCATCTTGACGATGGAATATACTCATAAACCCGTATTTCATCGTATTGCGTAGAAACACTTCAACCAGGTCACTGCCCTCAAACACACTATGAGTCAAACCGAACACATTGATGATGATTAGTTCTTCAACATCTCGAGTAGTAACTTCAGTGGTGTCAGCATCTGAGGCTTTTCGGGTATTGAACATACTTTCTGAATTAGGCTCAACCCGAGGTTCTGCGACAATCGCGGCCGCCTGCTCTGCTTCACCCAGGTCCAGGCTGCCCTGCTCACCTTCATACCGTGCTTTTTGAACGTCATTTTGCCGTTCTTCCACAATAATGCCGGCACTGTCATGGGCAGATTTTTCTTCCCCTGATTTAGCTTGATTGTGCCCTGCAACCAGTATCTCGCCGGGGTCCTTTTTATCCTGCGTACTCCTGGACCGGTTCAATACCAAATCCATCTTACTACGAATCCTCGCTCCTCCATTTGGCAACTCGGAGCGAAGTAAATCCAGATCATCAACTTCTTCACGAGGAACACTGTGATCAATATCCATTAGCAATGCACCCCGCCGGTTACGCAGCCCTAGCCAAAAACCATGTGCAACAACCGCCAGCAGTAGTAAGCCACCCCCAATAAGAATCCAGTCTTTAATATCCATCTGTGTCTGCGCTCCTATCTTTTTCCTGCCCAGTTATTGGCACAATACTGTGTAACACAAGTTTATACTACGGCCAGTTCCGCAGCTTCTTCTACATCAACCGACACCAGTCTGGAGACACCCGGCTCATTCATGGTTACCCCCATTAAATGATCCGCCATTTCCATGGTAATTTTGTTATGGGTAATAACAATAAACTGAACGCTTTCAGACATCTCGGCAATAAGATTGGCAAAACGCTGAACATTCGAATCATCTAGTGGCGCATCAACCTCATCCAGCATACAAACCGGACTGGGATTAAGCCTAAAAATTGAAAAAATCAGCGCTATTGCAGTCAGCGCTTTCTCCCCACCAGATAACAAGTGTACGCTGGAATTACGCTTACCGGGTGGTCTGGCCATTAGACTAATACCGGTATCCAGCAAGTCTTCACCTGTCATTTCCAAGTATGCATGACCTCCACCAAATACTTTCGGAAACAGATCACCAAGATTGCTATTAACTTCCTCGAAGGTCTCTTTAAAGCGTGAACGTGTTTCCCGATCAATTTTTTGAATCGCACCCTGCAGCATGTCCAGTGCACTCTGTAAATCGTCATTTTGTTCATCAAGATAGCTGAGACGCTCTGACTGGGTTTTAAATTCTTCTATAGCGGCTAAATTGATCGGCCCCAGACGCTCAATACGTTTCACTGTCCGGGCTAGTTTTTCAGCCCACTCAGGTTCCACTGCATTCTCCGGCAGGCTCGATTTTATTTCCTCAAAAGCCAGTCCGGTTTCGCCAATCTGCTCACGCAGGCCGGTTTGGGTAACGATTTGTCCCTGCCGCTCGACGCGCGCCTGCTCTATGGTCGATCGCACTTTCTCAACAGCCATTTCCCTGTCACTTCGCAGTGCCTCCTGCTCCCTCACCTGACTATCAGCCTGTTCCAGTAAAATGCGCACTTCTGTCAACTTTTGCTCCACAGAAATACGAGTTTTCAGTTTTTCATCCAACTCTTGCTGCAGTTTGGGCAAAGGGATCTGGCTCTCGCCAATATTCTGATCAAGGTCAGATTTACGCTGGGTCAATTCTTTCTGCTGGTCTAACAAGCGCTGTCGAGCAGTCTCAGTTGCCTGCAAGCGCGTCTCCAGCCCTTGCACAGTCGAATTCAACTGGTGGAAACGATCACGATCACTGCGCGCCTTTTGTCGGTGAACTTCAAGCTTAGCCAAACTTGATTCCCGCTCCAGACGTTTTTCCTCTCCCGTAGTTTCCAGGGTTTCCAGGGCGAGAACAGCAGTAGTTAGGGCTTCCCTGGCCTCGTTCAAGCGCTCAAGTTCTTGACTTAGCTGCTCGGATATTTCAGAACGCTCCTTTTCCAAACGAATGCGCCGCGCGTCTGCTTCTTCCAAACGAACCTTATGTACCCCGTGATCCGCACGTATATGGCCAAGCTTCTGGTTGATTTCATTAGCCCGTTGCTGCAGCTGTTCACGCGTTTGTTCAAGCAGCTCTACTGCTTTTCTACCTTGATTGATCTCACCCTGTAACTCATTGAGGTGTTTCTCTGCGGCCTCGACATCAATGTTCAGGCGCTCCAGCTCTAACCCTCGCTGAATGATGCCAGTATCGTCCGGATGCGCTCTGTCAACACTGACCCAATCCATACCAAGCCACACGCCAGAGCGTGTGACAATTGTCTCACCTGCCTGCAAAGTGGATTGATGTTTTATAGCCTGCTCCAGAGAATCTGCAGCAAAAACCCGGTGCAACAATGTCCCCAAAGACCGTTCAGATCGCACCAATGTATGTAGTGCCGGTAACACACCGTCAAAAACCTGAGTTTGACCGGCATCCAATAAAATCACAGCGCCTTCTTCCAGGGCTTCCAGATCGTGAGCATGTAAACTAATATCGTCGACGCAAATTCCTTTGAGACGCTCACCCAAGACCATCTCAACAGCGCTCTCCCAACCCGGCTCTACACTGAGTTTATCACCAATACGCGGCGCCTCTGACAATTCATGAGCAGCAATCCAGTCCTCAGAACTGCCTGTCTGTCGCCCCAATGCCGCAGCCTGCACTGCTTCCAGGGAAGCTAATTCATGACGAATAGTCTGGACCTGGGCACGCGCTTTATCTACCAGGCGCTCGGTACGCAGTAACTCCTCACGAGCACTCGCCAGCTGTTGAATATTTTTATCTATCTCGGATTCCAGTGCGGACAGTTCGGATTCCAGCACTCCGATTTCCGCCGCAAGACTTTTAACATGACCATCAGAACTTGTAAGATCGACAGGTTCTTCACTGTCCAGGCTCTGTAAGCGCCCTCTCAATCGCACGATGACCTGCTCCAGGTGTTCTATTCTAGAAGCCTGGACCTCAGCATCGCGTTGATGTTCTGCACGTTTGTGACTGAAACTTTCCCAATCTTGCTGTTGATTGCGAACATTCTCTTCGATCTCTGCCAGCATGCTGCCAGACGTTTTGTCAGTGGCTTCGGCAGTCTCAATTTTAGGACGCAACTCACTCAGCTCACAACTCAGTTGCTCAATCTGCTCATCATCCATTTTTTGCTGACGCTGGGTTTCCTCAATGCGCTGATCCACTGACTCACGATCCTGGGCCAATTGGGATACACGTTGCTCATTAAACTGAACAGCCTCCTCTATACGGGATATATCAGCGCCCAGCTGGTAATACTGGCCCTGCACCACGTTAAAACTATCACTGTGTTCAGTGTGCTCCAGCCGCAATTTTTCGATGGCGGTATCAAGTGCTTGCCGAGCCGCCTGAGCACGTTCCAGCTCCACCATCAATTCAGCTATTCGTATTTCTCGCTGATTTAACGCTTCTTCTATAGCGATTAATCGTAATGCATACAATTCTGCCCTGGATTGTCGCTCCTGAGCTTTCAACTCCCGATACTTTTCTGCCGCAGCAGACTGGCGTTTCAAATGGTTCAACTGACGACCCAACTCTTCTCGGATATCGTTCAGCCGTTCCAGATTTTCTCTCGTATGTTTTATTCTGTTTTCTGTTTCACGGCGACGCTCTTTGTATTTTGAAATACCCGCGGCTTCTTCCAGAAAAACCCGTAAATCTTCAGGCCTGGCTTCTACCAATTGGCTGATCATGCCCTGTTCAATTATGGAATAGCTGCGAGGGCCAAAGCCTGTACCCAAAAAGATATCCTGGATATCTCTACGACGGCAGCGGGTCCCGTTGAGGAAGTAAGTGGAGGTCGAATCCCGCGTCACCAGCCGGCGAATAGCTATTTCATTATAGGCTGCATATTCGCCACCTATCCGGCCATCACTATTATCAAACAACAGCTCAATAGATGCCTGAACCGTCGGTTTTCGTGTTGAAGAGCCGCTGAAGATAACGTCAGTTAAAGATTCTGCGCGCAATTGCTTGGCGGAGCTTTCACCCATTACCCAGCGTACAGCATCAATAACATTGGATTTTCCACAACCATTGGGACCAACAACCGCACTACGGTTGCCAGGAAACGTTACTGTGGTCGAGTCAACGAAAGATTTGAACCCGGCTAACTTGATTTGCTTTAAACGCATACTATTAGCTTTAAACGTATACTATTAGCTTTAAACGCATGTGGTTCGCTTTTTAGACGCATGTTGTAACCAGTACTCTACAACTAAATCCAGCCGAGAATAAGTTTCCCCCGACGACGGAAAAAATAAAAAATTAAACGTCCTTCAAGCGCAGCTTTAGGACCCTCTCGGGGGGTCTATTGGCAAGCCGTCCTCCGCCTTGATAGTTTACTGAACTGAGGCAGAAAAAACACTAAAAACGCTAATGAATTGAAATTTCCAAAGCCAGTGCTTTTTCAGCCAGATAATGCTGAAGAATTAGCGATTCGATTTCGGCGGTATCGTTCTCCACAATAGCCTGTTTCAGAGATTGCCCCAATTCCAAGGCACCCGCGGTGCTAAACTGCGGATGTTGAGTAACCATATAAACCAAGCGCTGACCGGCAGGCATTAAATTACGTAGCACGCCTTCCAGATAAGAATTGGTATTGGCGTCAAAACCTGCTTCAACAAGTGCCAGCCTACGGGCCACAAAATCACCAACTTTTTCATCAGCGGACAAATTTTCACCCACTTTCAAGCGATTTAGCACTGAATCCAGCGAAGCTATTACATTTTGTCCGGATTCACCATGGCATTTTTGAGCCACTCGACAGAATAATGAGCTCAAAAGTTCGGCAATCAAATCGGATAACTCCTCTATTTGAGCCGGTGTGATATCGCACACAATAGCGCCTCGACGAGGAAGAATCTCAATCAAATGCCTATTTGCCAGGATAAGTAGCGCTTCTCTCACGGAACCCCGTGAGACACCCAGGTTTTTTGCTACCTTCAATTCCTGAATTCTTTCATTAGGTGCAAGCCGACCAAAAATAATTTCGTCTTCCAAATGGCCGGCAATTTGTTCCGTCAAACTTTGTACAGGTCTAAACTCCATGTTAATACTCCGGGTCGGATGGTCTAAATATTCTTGTTGCCCGGCATACTCGTATCAAATATCTGTGTTCTACGAACCTTGGTGCCCTAACTTCTCCGGCTTAATCATTCAAGGCTGTAGCGCAATATTAGCGAGCATGTGGCAATTATGAATTTGTGCCTAGTTCCAGAAAGCGATCCGTCGCTTCGACGCCAATTGTTATTCTCGTACGCTTTGGCTTAGGGTTCAAGCCGCAAAACAATAGGCTCTACTAAGTGCGCCAATTGCACATCGCTCTGGAGAACCTCCAGATCACCGGTCTGCAGAGAAGGTTGCCCTGAAAAGCTTAATCTAGCCACCAGTTCAATTTTTTCAAACTGACTGAGCAATCTGCTTGGCATCATGGCATCGGCATCGCTCAATTCAAGCTCAATCGGTAAATCACCAACTTTTAATCGCTTTACCGCCAGGGGCATCGGCATTCCACCCTGCTCACGCGCTATCACAAATACCACAGTGTCAGGACTCGCTTCAATTGATGCATCCAAACTCAGATGAATGGACACTCTGCCGGCCTGCACCTGGGCGACGCCAGGAAAGCTCTTAGTCCTATGCCTGGCACCTGCAGCCTGTTTTTTAGACATATCCGTGACCTGAATAGAATCCATACCTGCCAACTCACGGGCACGTTGTATGCCGGACCTAAAACTGGCGGCCTTCGCGCCGCTCAGACCACCCGCCAAACCCTGCTGTAAATATTTAACAGCAGCTTCCCCATCCTGATCCTGAAATGCCTGGATGGCTAGCATTTCCAAAATGATGCTCTGGTGAGGTGCACGTTTTAAAATAGATTGCATTGCCTCCCGATTTTGCGCGGTTATCTGTCCATCAGCAGCTAGATATTTTGCCTGGACCAGCGAAGTCTCAATATTTACATCATGTCCCACCAGTGACTTAAGTTTGCTGAAGGCTTTTACAGATTGACTGAACGTACCACGTTTCATATGAGCATGGCCCAGCAAATACCACGCCCCGGTATCCTCCGGGTGAGAAATCAATCGGGCATCAAGCAGTTGGACAAGCCGATTTACTTTTTGCGGCTCGGGTGACTGCGCGTCCAATACTTTGGACATTTGCTGTATTTCGACTTCAGCCCAAGCGCCCTGCTCCAGATAAAACAACCAGGAAGCTACACACACCAACACCGCACTGGATATGGCTAGCAGTCTATACGGCATAGCACCAGTACGCTTATGACCAGCTGACAACTGGCGCGTGTCGCTTAATAAACTCAGCCCAAGTTCTTCCTTTAGCTGTTGGTACTCGGCCATTGAAAGCAACTCAGATTCAAACTCCTCTTCCAATTCAATCAAGCGAGCTTCATATAGTCCGATATTCCCGTGCATTTGAGCGGAAGTTTCTATACTAAAAGCCGCTGAGGGGAAAAAATACGGTATCACTACAAAGCCCGCAGCGAGTATAAGTAGGAGACAAACCCAAAAATAAAAAGACATCAATCAATCCTGATCATTGGAAGCATCACGCTCGCCCAGTAATTTTTCCAAATCTGCACGTTCTTCATCGTTCATCGCGCGCGCCGCAGAACGCTGCAAACCGCGCAAAAAATAGGACCCTAGCAACAACACCAGCAAAGGGCCGAGCCACAATACCCAGGTATCCATACGAAACGGAGGGTCGTACAACACAAAATCACCGTACCGGCTTTGCATAAATTCAGTTATCTGCTCATCGCTTAAATCTTCCATTACCATGCGTGACACCTCACGGCGCAAATCTGCAGCAATGGGTCCATCAGAACCTGCTAGATTTGTGTTCAGGCACTTTGGACATCTGAAAATTGCGATCAGACTCTGATAACGCTTTTCCTGAGCTTCAGTTGCAAAGTCAAATACATCTATCACCTCCCCTGCAGCAATAGGTAAAGACATCATTACCACAACCAAAAACTTCAGCATTATCTCTCTGTTGTAACTAAACATAATCATGACGGATCAACCACGCTATCGGGATCAAAAAATTTCAACGTCTTCAGCCTGGGTTCGAGTTCATCCCGCCAGATACGTGAGTTTATGTCACCCACACGTTTGTACAAAATTGTACTCTCAGCATCCAGTAAAAATGACTCTGGCGCACCATAGACCCCCAGATCAATGCCAAGCCTTCCATCACTATCGAAAATATTAACACTGTATGGATCCCCATATGCTTCCAGCCAGGAAAGCGCTTTATCTCGCTTATCTTTATAAACGATGCCAACTATTTCCAGACCATATTTTTTTTTCAGGCGCAGTAACTCAGCATGCTCTGCCTTGCAGGTTGGACACCAAGTTGCCCATACATTAACCAGTACTATCCGCCCTTTTATATCTTCATTGGTGACGAGTCGATTGCTATCCTTAAGTCCGGGCAGGCTAAATGCCGGCATGGATTTTTTAAGTAAAGCGGAAGGTAAAATATGAGGATCATTAAACGAAAACCCCAGCAATAGAATAACTGCGAGTAGTAAAAATCCGCAAAGCGGTATAAACATACGCCATCGATTCATTGTGCTAGCCATGCCAGGGTACTTGAATAATTTTTCATGTTTGGGTTGTCTGGCTGGTAACATTTTGTTGAAGCAATTGCTCGTGCTGAAGAATCTGCGGTCGGTTAGTTTTTGTCCCGCGCAAACGCTGATAGCGCCTGTCAAAAATAGCCAGCAACCCGCCAAGGGACATCAGTAAACCACCCAGCCAAGTCCAACGAACGAAGGGTTTGTAATGTATCCTAAGTGTCCAGATCTCTCTGCCTACTTCCTCACCCAATGAAATATAAACATCTTTAAGTAAACCTGCATTAATAGCAGCTTCAGACATGGTTTGCTGACTGGAAAAATACCGGCGCTTCTCAGGGTACAGCCAATATGGATCACCGTCACCGGAAATTAATACGCTACCCTGGGTCGCCATATAATTTTCTCCCCGAACGCTGGCCGTACCTTCAAAAGTATATGTTAGCTCGCCGAATTCAAGCGACTCACCCACAGCCATTCGCACATCTTTTTCCAGGGAGTAATGACTGGTAATACATACGCCAATAAGAACCACAGCAAAGCCCAAATGTGCAATAAACATTCCGTAATAACCTGCAGACACTCGCGCAAGCCCACTTACTCTGCCTCCGGCGCGAAACCACAAATCCTTGATGTGACTGATAATTATCCACAGTGCAAGAACCAGCGCCAAGGCCACCTGCCAGCGATATATACCACCCAACAACAGCGGCAACAATACCCCCAGCACAATACTGAGCACTAACACCAATGCCAATTTTTGGCCCAGATAAGCGAGACTGGTCTTTTTCCAGCGTGCCGTATTTGCGGCACCCAGACACAAAGCCAAAACACCCATCACTGGCACAAACAAAGAATTAAAATACGGTACACCGATAGAAATTTTTCCACCCTCGGTAGCAGCCTCATACACCAAAGGATAAAAGGTACCCAAAAACACAATACTCACAGCAACAATCAGTAATAAATTATTTGCTAAAAGACAGGTTTCCCGAGAAAAACCAGAAAAGGTAATTCTACTGCGTATCAGGGGTACCCGCAGGGCATACAGGGTTAACGAGCCACCTACTACCAAAACGAAAAACGAAAGAATAAATATACCCCGCTCAGGATCAACCGCAAATGCATGCACAGAAGTTAAAACGCCGGATCGAACCACGAAAGCCCCTAGCAAGCTCAGCGAAAATGTAGTTATTGCCAACAACACGGTCCAACTCTTGAAAGCCCCCCGTTTCTCGGTTACAGCTAAACTATGAATTAACGCGGTGCCTGCAAGCCAAGGCATAAAACTGGCATTCTCAACCGGGTCCCAAAACCACCAACCTCCCCAGCCAAGCTCATAGTAGGCCCACCAACTACCCAGGGTTATACCCACAGTCAAAAAAGCCCAGGCCAAATTAGTCCAGGGGCGCGACCAACGGGCCCAGCTGGCATCCAGTCGGCCACTAAGCAAAGCGGCAATTGCAAAAGCAAAGGCCACGGAAAAACCCACATACCCGGTGTATAGCAGTGGTGGATGTACGATCAGGCCAAAATCCTGCAACAGGGGATTCAAGTCAGAACCGTCCTTAGGCGCAAAAGGTAACAAGCGCTCGAACGGATTGCTGGTAATCAATAAAAATAACAAAAACCCGAGGGATAATATGCCCATAATACCTATCACCCGGGCCCTGACATCAGCAGGTAAATTGCGCGAAAAAATTGCCACAGCCAATGTCCAGCCAGACATAATCAAGGTCCAGAGCAAAAAGCTACCTTCATGGGCGCCCCATACCGCACTTATCTTGAATTGCAGCGGTAATAAGGAATTAGAGTTGTTGGCAACATAGGCCACGGAAAAATCATCCGTCACAAAAGCCTGCACCAAAGCCAGAAACCCCAGCAGAATAAATACAAACTGCCCGACCACCATGGAAGTGCCCGATCGCATTAAAACCTGATCGAGGCTGCGAGCCCCCCAAAGAGAGGTCCCAGATTGAACGACACAGATCACCAACGCAATAATTAAACTGAAGTGACCCAGCTCAGGAATCATTTTTTTTCACCATGTCCTGTAGTTCTGGTGGCATGTAATTTTCATCATGCTTTGCCAGCACTTCGGTCGCTTCAAAGGTGCCGTTATCCAATAACTTACCCGTGGCTATCACTCCCTGCCCCTCTCTAAACATGTCCGGCAATATACCCACATATTTGACCGGGAACTCGCTACCCTTAAGGTCAGAAATAGTAAAGCGAACCTCCAGGCTGTCATGTAACCGATTAAGACTGTCAGCCTTTACCATTCCACCTGCACGAATCTGTATATTTTGGGGCGCACTCCCATCAACCATTTCATCCGGCGGATAGAATAAATTAATGTTCTGATTTAAAGCCTGCATGGTCAGTGTCACTGCCAGCGCCAGACCAAAAAATACAAACAAAACAATTAGCAGCCGCTTTTTACGCACTGGGTGCATTGTAAACCCAGATTTCTTCATAGGTGTAACTCCTTCATATCTTCCCGGCTACGTACTTGCTTCGACATGTACTGGCGAAAAAACGTGCGGCGCAGGGCCCTCACTCGCCAGATATTTCCCAGAATAAGCAGCAATGTTAAGCCAAAGGCAAGCCACACATAAAAAGCATGTCCGCCCATGGCCAAAAATGCACCGAAGCTGTCAAAAAACATCGTTGTCTACCTCTCCTGCTACGACTTCAGCAACCCAGACAGTATTTTGTTCTCTGATCAGTATACCTGTACGTACAGCAGACGTTAGCACCGCTCCAAAAAAACAATACATGCCCAGTATATTCAGCAAAAGCGGAACCCACATCGAAGAAGGCATGGTAGGTGCGCTGGTTAGCGAAATACTGGAACTTTGGTGCAAAGTAAGCCACCAATCTACGGAATACTTGATAATGGGAATGTTGATCATTCCAACCACAGCCAACACTGCACAAGCCCGGCCGGCTGTTTCCACACTGGAAATAGCATCCCGCAGCGCACCAACGCCAATGAACAGAAACAGCAAAACCAGCATTGAGGTCGTGCGAGCATCCCAAATCCACCATGTGCCCCAGGTTGGTTTGCCCCAAATAGCACCGGTAAATAGCGCTATCAAGGTCATTGAAAACCCCAGTGGCACAATCGCGGCAGCCACCACGTCTGCAAGCTTCATCCGCCATACCAGCAGAATTAAACCAGCCACGCCCATCATCATATAGCTACTCTGAGCAACAATGGCGGTAGGCACATGTATATACATAATTCGGAAACTATTACCTTGTTGGTAATCTGCTGGTGCAAATGCCAGTCCCCAAACGGTACCGACACTGAGCAACAATACCGCGCCCATGCCAAATACCCATGGCCAAGACCGACTGATGGTGTAAAACCAGCGAGGCGAGCCTAACTTGTGCCAGAGTGTCTTTAAGATACCCACTTCACTACCCCACCCCCATTCTACTTTCCATTGCTACTGCTCCAGGCTGATCCGTAGCGCTGCAGAACCTGCGAACGGCGTTAATGTAATAGACAACACCAAAAATACCGAAAGCCACAATAATTGGCCCGTGTAACCAATACCCTGAGGGTTCCCTGCCATGGCCGTCGCGCTCGCGCCAAAAATCAAAACAGGAATGTACAGAGGCAGTACCAATAATGCGAGCAATAAACCTCCACCACGAATCGAAACGGTAAGTGCTGCACCTACTGAACCCAATAAACTGAGCACGGGCGTACCCAGCGCCAGCGTCAACATTAGTACGGGAATACTCTCAACGGGCAGATATAGCATTACAGCGAGCAGCGGACTAACCAGTACCAGGGGCAAACCGGTAGTAATCCAATGTGCCAGGACCTTGGCCAGCACAAGACTGAACAGAGGGTCACCCTGCAGAACCTGCTGTTCCAGCGTACCTTCAAGATAATCCCGCTGAAAAAGACTATCCATTGACATCAATACTGATAGCAATGCCAGTACCCACATCACCCCAGGTGCAAGAATACTCAATATACTGGCATCGGTACCCAGCCCAAAGGGAAAAAGCATAATTGCCAGGGCATAAAACAGCAGGGGATTGATAAAATCTCCGCGAGAGCGAAAACCAATCAGCAAATCCCGCTTTAACTGGCCAATAAACTGACGC
>JAHRWB010000081.1 GCA_019090385.1 Pseudomonadales bacterium
ATAGCGCAGCCATTGATGATCCACCTGCCCCAGGGCAGCACCATGATCGCGACCGAAGTTGCTTCGCCATTCTTGACCCCCTTTAAAACCGCAGTCTTTACGGCAATTTTTATCGCAATGCCATATAGCCTGCATCAACTATGGGCTTTTATCGCACCGGGTTTGTATCTAAAAGAAAAACGTTTTGCCTTTCCGCTCCTGGTATCAAGTATCGCATTATTTTATGCAGGCATGGTATTCGCCTACTATCTGGTATTTCCGCTAATGTTCAAGTTCTTTGCCGGTGTTACGCCAGACGGTGTCACCATGATGACGGACATCAACAAATACCTGAATTTCATAATTAAATTGTTTTTTGCTTTCGGAGCAGCATTTGAAATTCCTGTTCTGACTTTACTGCTGGTCTGGTCTGGCATTTCTTCTGTTGATAGCCTGACAGCCAAGCGTCCTTACATTGTTGTTGGCTGCTTCATACTTGGCATGTTATTTACCCCACCCGATGTAATATCCCAGGTTATGTTGGCAGGACCGATGTGGCTATTATTCGAGATAGGTATATTGTTTGCCCGCATGACCAGCAAAGACTCGCTCGACAAAAAAGACTCGCCCGACTAACTCTCGCCCGACTAACTGGGGATCGCAGGACTATCCAGAACAAAAGTAACGGGGCCATCATTAACTAATTGCACCTGCATATCTGCGCCAAATTCACCCCTGGCCACTTTACCAAGACGCTGCTCTATACCCTTACAAAAATACTCATACAAAGATTTGGCAAGTACAGGATCTGCCACAGAAGAAAACCCCGGACGCCGACCTTTGTTGACTTCCGCCACCAGGGTAAACTGGGAAACAACCAGTACTTCAGCCTGAACAGCGACAACACTTTCATTCATGGGTTTAAGCACGTTGCCATCTACTCCGGTGCCCGGAAAAATACGCAAACCGCATAGCTTGTCCACCAACCAATCAGCGCAAGCTGCGTCATCACCCCTGGCAACACCCAGAAACACCAGTATGCCCTGGTCAATTCTGGATACCCGCACACCATCTACCTCAACACAGGCACTCAGCACCCGCTGCAAAAGCGCTCGCACCCGATTACTACCTTGGAGTGGAACGGGATGCGGTCTTCCGCTCGTGTTCTTTCAAATGAATTTTTCGAATACGAATATTGTCCGGAGTAATTTCAACAAGTTCATCATCATTGATAAACTCCATGGATTGCTCCAGCGTCATAATAATGGGTGCATTCAGTTTAATGGCTTCATCGGTTCCCGAAGCCCGCACATTGGTCAACTGTTTTTCTTTCATTCCGTTCACCACCAGATCATTGTCACGCTGATGTATGCCGACAACCATCCCCTCATATACCTGCGTGCCTGGCGAAACCATCATGCGCCCCCGGTTTTGCAAAGCAAATAATGCAAAGCCTACCGCCGCACCGTTGCCATTATTGATCATCACACCATTATTTCTTTGCCCCAGAACAGCCTGAATTTCTGCTCCATAACCTTCAAACGCATAGGACATTACCCCGGTTCCTGATGTCAGAGATAAAAACAGCGATCGAAAGCCCATCAAGGCCCGGGTGGCAATGGTGTAACTAAGTCGCACTCGACCTTTCCCGTCCGGCTGCATATCGACCAGTTCTGCCCGACGATCACCCAATTCTTCCATTACCTTGCCCTGATGAATTTCTTCCACATCCAGGGTTAGCAGCTCATAGGGTTCCTGCTTTTTGCCGTCCACCTCTTTCATGATCACCTGGGGACGGGAAATTGCCAATTCATACCCCTCACGGCGCATGGTTTCTATCAGAATCGACAGATGCAGCTCACCTCGACCTGAGACCAAAAACTGATCTGGGTCAGGCATCATTTCTACTCGTAAGGCAACGTTATGGGAAACTTCCCTCTCAAGTCGATCCTTAATCTGTCGACTGGTTAAAAATTTGCCATCCTGCCCCGCCAGAGGTGAGGTATTCACTCTGAAAAGCATGGACACTGTGGGTTCATCAACACTCAGCGCTTCAATGCCTTCCGGATTATTAACTTCGCACACCGTATCTGAAATACCCAAATCTGCAATACCAGTAATACACACGATGTCACCCGCCTCGGCGTATTCCTGCTCCAGGCGTTCAAGCCCTTTGTGTCCCATAATTAATAGCACTTTTGCCCGCCGCACAACGCCGTCTGGATTCACTACAGAAACCGGTGAATTAGCACGTAAATTACCGCGCTTCACTCGGCCTATGCCTATTACCCCAACATAACTGGAGTAGTCCAGAGAGCTAATCTGCATTTGGAACGGACCTTCAGCGTCCACCTCGGGAGGCAAAACATTTGCAACTATAGAATCCAGTAAGGGTTGCATATCTTCCGCCTGGGCTTCTGGTTCCAGCCCGGCATGGCCCTGCAAGGCCGAGGCGTAGATAACCGGAAAATCCAGCTGTTCATCGGTAGCACCCAGATTATCGAAAAGCTCAAAAACTTCGTCCAAGACCCTAAACGGATCTGCACCGGGACGATCAATTTTATTAATCACAACAATGGGGTGTAAACCCTCGGCGAAAGCTTTTTGTGTGACAAAGCGAGTTTGAGGCATTGGACCGTCCACCGCATCAACCAATAACAGCACACTGTCAACCATACTCAGTATACGCTCCACTTCACCACCAAAGTCTGCATGCCCCGGGGTATCCACAATATTTATCCTATAGTCACCAAAGTCCACTGCGGTGGTCTTGGACAGGATGGTAATGCCTCTTTCCTGCTCCAGTTCATTACTGTCCATTACTCGGTCCTGCACGGGTGCGCGTGCATCCAGCGTCCCTGTTTGCTGAAGGAGTTTATCTACCAGTGTCGTTTTACCATGGTCAACGTGGGCAATAATGGCGATGTTACGTAAGTTTTTAGCATGCATAATATTTCAACAATAATTCTCTATAGTACGAAAAAGAGCTAAGCCAGGCTTCAATCAATAAAAAGCCACAGCATTAGTCACAGTATTAGTTTAGGTAACAGGTTCCAAAGCAGGTATAAATATGCAAAGAAAGAGTTCTGGGCGGCTATTCGAGAAGCGTGTAAACTCCGCGTCCCATACTAGGACGCTATTATGTCTCATCAACGCAAGGCTGTCGCGCTCATATCCGGCGGACTGGACTCACTTCTCGCCGCGAGAGTTATACAGAACCAGAACATACATGTCGAGGGTATTAATTTTTATACTGGTTTTTGTGTAGAGGGACATACCCATGCCATTCGTAAAAAACACCAGGTAAAACCCAAGCGCAACAACGCACTCTGGTGTGCCGAACAATTAGGTATCAAACTGCATATCATTGACATATCTGAAGAATACAAAGACATAGTCATTAACCCGACGCATGGCTATGGGCAGCACCTGAACCCCTGTCTTGATTGCAAAATTTTTATGGTTAACCAGGCCAAGGCCTGGGGGTTTATGGACGACAACGATTTCGATTTCATTATTACCGGGGAAGTTATTGGCCAACGGCCAAAATCACAGCGCAAAGAAACCATGCCTATCATTGCGCGAGAATCTGGTGTTAACGACCGCCTGCTTCGCCCATTGTGTGCAAAAAACCTGCCTGAAACGCTACCCGAACGTGAAGGCTGGGTAAATCGGAGCGAACTATTTGACTTCCATGGACGCAATCGTAAACCCCAAATGGCCCTGGCGGAAAAATTCGGTTTTACCGACTATGCGCAACCTGCCGGGGGATGTTGTTTTCTGACGGATGCAAATTACTCAAAAAAACTCAGCGACCTCTGGGAAGCCCGGGGCGAAAGAAAATACGAAATCGATGACATCATGTTATTAAAAATTGGCCGTCATATACGCCCGGCAAGTAACTTCAAGCTCATCGTCGGTCGCGAAGAAGGCGAAAACAAATATCTGGAAGGCTATCGCAAACAATTTCCCCAAATCCGCATAAAATCTCATTCTGGGCCCCTTACCCTTGTAGACGGTGCGCCTGCGCGTGAAGATCTGGAGCTTGCCGGCCGTATCGCCGCTCGGTTTTCCCAAGGACGTGATGCAGACTCAGTTACGGTAGAAATATGTAAACCCGGTGCAGAGCCCTACGAGTTGGATGTGAATCCCATGCCCGCCCAGGACCTACCACAAGCCTGGTATGTTTGAACACGCACGGACTACCACGAGATTATGAGTAATGATGCAACATCTTTTGAGACTCTGGACACTCGCGGCCTGCTCTGTCCGTTACCGGTTATCCGTACCCAGGATTATGTAAAAACCTTGAAAACAGGCACTTTATTAGAAATCAGCGCCTCAGACCCCGGCGTCTTACACGACATTCCCGCCTGGTGTCGCGTACATGGACATGAGTTAATCGATAGCAAACAGGTGGGCGATGATTTCCTGATCCGTCTCAGAGTATGTGCAAACTAGGCGTTTCAGACAACATACACCTGTTTTGGTGCGCGACGAGCCGTCAAAATCGTTTGCACGCACCATTACGGGGCAAGAGCTGGCTTTGAAGGGCGAATTTGTAGGCACCCGGGGTCAGTTTACGGTGGCATATTATTTGCTCATGCTAAATACTTTATGCCCTTCGAACCGGACTCGATCACGCGATGGTGTCCAAGAATAAAATAAGAACCTTATACAGGCATATACAAGCAAATTACCAATAACAAATATCTGGGAGCGGTACACATGTCAGAGAACACACTAAAACTGATCAAAGAGCACGACGTCAAATGGGTGGACCTTCGTTTTTGCGATCTGAGAGGTAAAGAACAACATACAACTATTCCTGCGCGGACATTAGAAGCCGAGTCCTTTGTAGACGGCATTATGTTTGATGGCTCGTCCATCTCTGGCTGGAAATCAATCGACAATTCCGACATGATTTTAATGCCGGATGATACCACTGGCGTTCTGGATCCATTCCGAGAAGAAACCACCCTGCTATTACGTTGCGATATTGTCGAACCAAGCACAATGCAACGTTATGAGCGCGACCCCCGCTCAATCGCCAAACGTGCTGAAGAATACTTAAATGAAACTGGCCTGGGCGATGAAGCTTATTTTGGCCCGGAATGTGAGTTTTTCGTATTTGATGATGTGCGCTTCAAAGTAGGCATGTCCGGCTCTTCTTATTCCATATCAGCAGAGGAAGCAGCTTGGGAATCTGACACTGCATTTGAAGGTGGCAATATGGGCCATAGACCAGGGGTTAAGGGCGGCTATTTTCCAGTCTCCCCAGTAGATTCTGCAGCAGATCTGCGTAATGCCATGTGTTCGACAATGGAATCCATGGGTATCGATATCGAAGTTCATCATCATGAAGTAGCAACTGCCTGCCAGGCTGAAATTGGCATGCGCTTCAACACACTGGTAAAAAAAGCTGATGAAGTTCTACTTTACAAGTACTGCGTACATAATGTCGCCCATGCCTATGGCAAGACAGCAACCTTTATGCCCAAGCCGCTTGTTGGAGACAATGGTAGTGGCATGCACGTACACCAATCCATTTTCAAATCCGGCAATAATGAATTTTACGGCGATACCTACGCGGGAATGTCGGATACAGCCCTGTATTACATTGGCGGAATTATCAAGCACGCACGGGCCTTGAACGCGTTCACTAACGCCAGCACCAATTCATACAAACGACTGGTGCCCGGATATGAAGCACCTGTTTTACTAGCGTACTCTGCCCGAAACCGCTCAGCATCTATCCGAATTCCATTTATCCAGGGTGCTAATCCCAAGGCTTATCGTGTAGAAGTTCGCTTTCCTGACAGTGCTGGTAATCCCTACCTGACCTTCGCCGCCATGTTAATGGCTGGCCTAGATGGCATTGCCAACAAAATTCATCCTGGAGATTCTTTCGACAAGGACCTTTACGACCTGCCCCCAGAAGAACTGGAAGGCGTCCCCACAGTAGCAACTACTCTGCAAGAAGCCCTTGCAGCCCTGGATGTTGATAGAGAGTTTCTCACCGCAGGCGACGTATTCACTAACGATATGATCGATGGCTACATTGCACTCAAATCTGAAGAGGTAGAATATCTGAATATGAATACCCACCCCGCTGAATTTGATATGTACTATAGTTTGTAAGCAGCTTGTAATTCAGTAGCCAAATTGACAGACCCCGTTCACTAAATAGTGATCGAGGCCTGTCAATTTACGGTTTTTTGAGCCAATATCGTTGCCAATGAAAAGCTCAATTTATGTATACACCTTCGCTGTAGTACTTAGTTCAGTACTCTTCTGCGCCACTTACCCTGTCAATGCACAAGTCTTTAAATATAAAGACGAGCAGGGCAACATCGTATATAGCGACACACCGCCACCGCTAAAAAAACAAAGCACAAAAGCATCCAAAGATACTCCCCTGGAAACCGTTGATGTTCCTGAAGTGAACAGCTTTGAGTCTGTCCAGGAGCCATACACCCCAGAACTACTCGACCCTGATGCCCCGAAAATGACCTATGAGAGTGTTCAGATAACATCTCCTGCAAATGACTCAGCCCTGCGTGACAATGCCGGCAGCGTGACGGTCACAATTACCTCCCTTCCGGCAATATCTGCTGATCACCGCTACCAGCTATTTCTTGATGACAAAAATACCCAGCTACCAAGCAGCAACACCTTCCATCTTGTGAATGTCGATCGCGGTACACATACACTCAGGATAGATATCGTTGATCAACAACAGCAGCTGATTAAAAGTAGTGAACCCAGCGTATTCCATCTCCAGCGTTACTCCAAACTCAACTAAATTTTTCTACTCCTAACTTGATCTTGCTCAGCATTTGCACTATTTTGGTGCGACCCTGATACAATAAAGCGCTCGTTTTTCCCAGTACCTTAGTGCGCCCAGTCGAGTGCACTACAGCCTATACACTGAGCAAGCCTTCATTCTGTAGGCTCGAGGCTGTATCTTGCTTGTTGAGCTGCGCCTGGGTTCCTGGATTACTCTTTGGTGTAAATCTTGCTTGTTTTAAATACAGTCTAAATTCAGTCAGATAAAATTCATGCCGAACTATTCATACATTTTGGACCATATGACAGCCAGTCTACTGGTTTTAAATGATGCTCTGACGGTAGTTTATCTAAACCCTGCTGCGCAAATTCAATTAACTATCAGCCAGCAAAAAGCCATCGGGGAACATATTGACAGCATATTAAATGAGGCCTCTACGAAGAGTGAGGAGTTACTTCGTGTATTGAAGGAAGGGCAATCTTTCACACTACGTGAAGCAATTTTCGAAACGCCTCAGGGAGCCCGTTTCGCAGCAGACTATACCGTTTCACCCATAATCGAATCCCGGGAGCTATTAATAGAAATACACCCCCTGGATCGTTTATTACGTATAACCAATGATGAACATCGCCAGACTGAGCAAGAAACAACGCAAAAGCTGATCCGGGGGCTCGCTCACGAAATCAAGAACCCGCTAGGGGGAATACGTGGGGCGGCTCAGTTACTGGCCCGAGAGCTGGATTCCCCCCGCGATATAGAATGTACCGATATTATCATTCTCGAAGTAGACCGCTTGCGCTCCCTGGTTGATCGAATGCTGGGATCCAACCAGCTACCCATCCTGAAGCCCGAAAATATACACACTATTCTTGAGCGTGTTATTCAGCTCAGCAAAATAGAGAACCCGGATAGTATCGAAATCCACCGGGATTACGATCCCAGCCTGCCAGAAATAGAACTGGACAGTGAACAGCTTATCCAAGCCATGCTTAACGTCATCCAAAACGCCTGTCAGGCATTAGAAGAACAGACTTCTCCAAAAGAGCCGGGCCGTATAATGCTGACTACGCGCATCATTCGCCAATTTAATATTGGTGCAAAAAACCATCGCATGGTGGCAAGAATCAATATCATAGACAATGGACCCGGCATTCCCCAGGACATGTTGGCAGGATTGTATTTCCCGCTGATTAGCGGACGACCCAAGGGCACTGGCCTGGGCTTGTCCATTACCCAAAATATCATCAGACACCATCATGGGCTCATCGAATGTGAGAGTCGCCCCGGGCGCACCTGCTTTTCAATCTACCTACCATTTTCTCAACCTGACGCGAAACCCCTGCCAGGAGCGACGGATGATGTAGCCAGCAAATCTTTAGTGCAGGACATAAATATATGAACAACCTGAATCGCGTCTGGATAGTTGACGATGACAGCTCAATTCGTTGGGTGCTTGAGCGCGCTTTAGGTCAGGAGAATTTGAAAGCAGAATGCTTTGAAGATGGCAGCAAATTATTGGCACAACTTGATAAACAACCACCCAATGTCATTATCAGCGATATCCGCATGCCAGGCACGGATGGTTTTGCACTGCTAAAGGAAGTCCACGCCTCTTATCCTGATCTGCCTGTCATCATTATGACCGCCCATTCCGACCTGGAAAGTGCAGTCACATCTTACGAAACAGGTGCATTTGAATATCTGCCAAAACCCTTTGATGTAGACGAAGCGGTCGCCACTGTAAAGCGTGCTCTGTTGCATGCCCAAAATTTAGCTGACAAAGCTTCCGGCAATACCTCCAGCACATCCCCGCCCCTAGAAATGTCCACCGAATTGATTGGCAAAGCGCCGGCCATGCAGGAAGTATTTCGAGCCATAGGAAGATTGTCACAATCAAACATCACTGTATTGATACAGGGTCAATCAGGAACCGGCAAAGAACTAGTAGCCAAAGCACTTCACAAACACAGCCCCCGTGCAGCACAACCCTTCATTGCACTTAACATGGCAGCCATTCCAAAAGATCTAGTGGAAAGTGAATTATTTGGCCACGTTAAAGGGGCATTTACCGGCGCCAGCCAACAGCGTGCCGGGCGCTTTGAACAAGCAAACGGTGGAACATTATTTCTTGATGAAATTGGCGATATGCCAGCAGAAACTCAAACCCGCTTATTACGCGTTCTGGCAGACGGTGAGTTTTACAAAGTGGGTGGCCACGCACCTGTCCAAGTCAATGTCAGAATTATTGCTGCAACACATCAAAAACTGGAGACCCTGGTCACTCAAGGCTTATTTCGGGAAGATCTTTACCACCGCTTGAATGTTATTAAAATCCAGTTACCAAAACTCGCTGATCGCAGCATAGACATTCCTGATCTAGCGCGCTTATTTCTGAACCAGTCTGCCAGGGAGCTAGAGTGTGACAGCAAAATTCTCCACCCAGACACCGAAGCCTATCTATGTACCTTACCCTGGCCAGGCAATGTTCGACAGCTGGAAAATGTCTGCCGATGGCTAACAGTCATGGCTTCGGGCCAGGACATCCTGATTCAGGATTTACCCGACGATCTAAACACCAAGAGTACATCGCAGCAAGCGGGCCCCATACAATGGGAGGCACAATTGGGCACTTATGTCACAAACAAGCTTGCAGCTATGGATTTGGACAGCAAACCCTTGCTGGAAGACATTATGCCAAAATTTGAACGCATTATTATAAATGCAGCACTTGCCCACACCAGTGGGAAAAAGCGAGAGGCATCCATTCTGCTGGGCTGGGGGAGGAATACACTAACCCGCAAATTAAAGGAACTGGATATCCAGTCGGGTGCCTCTGAATAATCGTGATCAAGGTGTCTCACGCCAATAAATAATATTATCGTGCCCGCGAAAACGCCCAAAAGTTGCCTGACCTAAGGGGTCTACATCTCCTGCACCAAACCAGTCAAATTCAAGCCAGGCAGACACATCTAGTGTCAAATCGACTTGCCCCTCATTACCTAAACCTGGCGCACTCAGCAGCAGTGGTGCTAACAGGCTGTCCTGGCCGCTTAGCATAGTAACCGCACCTACCGGTGCTATTGCACTGCTTTCCCCGGATTCCAGATTACCCTGATAGTTACTCAAGGTGGTCGCGCCAATTGCGTATGTAGTACAACTATCAGCTGTGTTCAATTGAAACGCCAAGCCGTTAAACATTTGTGTATTGAGGGAAATATCAAGATTTTTAGTTTCTGGCCCGAATCCAGGCAATACCATCATGCGACCATAATATAACGCACTGCTTCCACCTAATTTAGAACCCGTACAATTCCCCACCACATTGCAATCACCGCTAGTGAAGGGATTCATATTCAGGCCACTTAACGCAACATTATCCAAGGGCTCAACAACCTTTAGGCCAAGTTGCATGGTTTCAAAGGGACCGTCTGTCGATGCTGCGCGCGCAAAAGATAAGCTGGTGGTATTCAATGAATACTCTCCCAATACCCAGGATGAGGCTAAGGCACTCAGCCTGGCACCCAAATTAACACCGGAATCGGCATTTTCAGCCAGATAATCCATGCTTGCCACTGCACTGGCTCCGAGTAAAGAAGCATCGTAATTTTGAACACGCAAACCCTGCACGTTGCGCGCTTGCACAACATAACTTAAAGACATGGCAGCTTGTTGCATATAGGTGAAATTACCACAAGCGGCAACTACAGCATCGCTGGTTTTTATAAATTCAGCCGGGTAAAAGCGGCCTATATTGCCAGAGGAGGAGCCCAACAACGCCCCGGTTCCCATATAGTTATCGTCCGTCACACGGGCCCGCATATTAATAATGCCCACCTCGTCAAAAGCTACTGAGTTATTGGTATACCGGCCTGCAGTTACACTAGCTGAAAAATCGCCACCGTTCAGCAATACGCCATCGTTAGCAATCATATTCCGACCCGCCACCGGTAATAACAGCGAATCGCTATACAACGTGAGCGTTTCTGGTACTGCTTCCTTGCCGAAATTTGGAGTCAGATCCCCCTCGCTGTCTCGCGCATCAACATCTACCACAAAAGCAGAACCGGCAGCGACAAAACCCGAACCGGTGGCCGTTGTGGAAGCCGGGTTAACAGCACCACTCGAAGACTGCACGCGCGTTATTCGCAAGTCTGCTGGAC
>JAHRWB010000082.1 GCA_019090385.1 Pseudomonadales bacterium
CTTTTACATGCTCACTTTTACATGCTGAACAGCACATTCTGTTCCATGCCCGACAAAGCCAATCCTCTGCTTTGATCATGCCGATTGCAGTATGCCGCGAGATGCGGTGCCCAGATCCTCACCTAAACAACGCTGGTAGTATTCGGCGACTATCGGTCGCTCAAGCTCATCACATTTATTTAAAAAGGTCAGGCGAAACGCAAAGCCTATATCCTTAAATATATGTGCATTTTCAGCCCAGGTCAGCACGGTTCGTGGAGACATCACCACGGATACATCTCCATTCACAAAGCCCTTGCGAGTTAAATCAGCGACCGCCACCATATTGGTTATCAGCTGCTTGCCTTCATCATTATGCCAATATGGGGTTTTCCCAAGAACAATCTCAACCTCAGCATCGTTTTCAAGATAATTCAGCGTTGCTACAATATTCCAGCGGTCCATTTGCCCCTGGTTTATTTGCTGGGTACCGTGATAGAGGCCCGTGGTATCCCCCAAACCGATGGTATTGGTGGTACTGAACAGGCGAAACGCAGGATGCGGGGTAATAATTTTGTTCTGATCCAGCAGCGTTAATTTACCTTCGACTTCAAGCACACGCTGAATCACAAACATCACATCTGGACGACCTGCATCGTATTCATCGAAAACCAGAGCCACTGGATGCTGCAAAGACCAGGGCAGCAGCCCCTCTTTGAACTGGGTAATCTGTTTACCCTCATCAAGCACGATTGCATCCTTACCAATCAAATCAATACGGCTGATATGACTGTCCAGGTTCACGCGAATGCACGGCCAATTCAAGCGTGCAGCGACCTGCTCAATGTGGGTGGACTTGCCTGTACCATGATAGCCCTGCACCATTACCCGACGATTGAAAGCAAATCCGGCCAAAATAGCCAGTGTGGTATCTGGATCAAAGCGATAAGCCGAGTCTACATCCGGCACATATTCGTTGCGATCTTTGAACGACGGCACCTCAAAGGATACATCACAATTAAAAAGTTCAGACGCATCTACAGTGCTGTCCGGGTGCATTTCTTTAGTTAGCATTTTATTTTTCACATTTATCTCACTCTACATCGCTTTACAATACCGACAGATATCATCATTCTGCTGCTCGAATCCAGACAATATCAAAACGCAAATAGGGCTACTTTTAAACCCATACACGTATTTAACCATTTTCTACTGCCTGATATAAACATTCATGCAATTTTAAAGGAATTAGCAATTATGGCTCAACTGTATTTGGTTCGACACGGCAAAGCCGCCTCAGGATTTGCCGGCCACCGTGACCCTGGCCTGGATAAAACCGGGCAGCAACAAGCCTTGCATATTGCCAAACAACTTGCACCCCTGGGACCGCTGCCGATCATCAGTTCGCCTCTGCTCCGCACCCGGGAGACCGCTCTGCCCCTGTGCGAGCTCTGGAACACCCAGGCAATTATCGAACACAGCATTGCAGAAATCCCAACGCCCACACAAGACCTCGAAAAACGCTCACTGTGGTTAAAAAAGGTCATGCAAGATACCTGGGACAATCTCGATACCAGCCTGCATGCCTGGCGCGATGCTTTGGTCAATTATCTTATGTCACTGGAAGAAGATTGTGTGCTGTTTTCCCACTTTGTCGCAATCAATGTAGCTGTAAGCTATGCAAACCAAGATCCTCGGCTAATTAGTTTCCAACCGGACAATGCATCCTGCACGATCTTGTCCAATGTCGGAGAATTACGCATTCTTGAGCTAGGCACTGAAGCGAACACTAAAATAAACTGATAAGCCCGCAAATCCCACCCACTTGTAAATAAGCCAAGGGGTCGATGGTTTACCCTATGGTATTGCGCTCATAACGGATACCCGTTCCTGCGCAGGATACCTTGGGTGGCACCCAACCCCGGTGTGGACGCTGAACCTGCCAATTCCAGTAGCAAACGCTCTAAAGATTCCCATACATTACCCAATAACATGCCTTTTACCTGTTGATCGAGCAAACTGATTTCTGCCGCAAATTTATGCAGTTGTGCGTGACTCAATCTTCGCCTGGCAGCCTGGATACTCTGCTCGGCTTCACGAGGTAAACGGGCCTTCGAGCCGTGTAGAACAGTAGTAATCTGTCGACTAAAAGCACCCAATATAGCTAATGGAGCAACACCTTCAAGCTCCAGCGTTCGCAAAATCCGGACTACGCGCTTGGCACGACCCTGCAATGCTGCGTTAACCACTTCAAAAACGTCGTAGTGAGCAGAATCAGCGACACTTGCCTGAACATCCTCCAGCGAGATTTTCCCATCCTCTGACCAGAGTTTTAACTTCTCCAGTTCCTGGTGCAAAGCCAGCAAATTGCCTTCATTTCGATTAGCCAGAAAATTGATGACATCCCGGTCTATATCCAGTTTTAAATGCCGGGCTCTCTCTGCTATCCATTGTGGAAGATGACTCCCGTCTATTGGCCACACCGTCACAATTCCACCAGCTCGGTCTATTGCTTTATACCAGGCGGTCCTTTTTTGGCGGGCCTCGAGACGCTCAGTGCGAATTAACAACAAAACATCGCTGGGTAGATCATCCAGGTAAGCGCACAAAGCCTGAGAAACCGACTTATCAAATTTTTTGGCTGGTATACGCAAATCAATTATCTCACGCTCAGCAAACAATGAGCCTGTGCCAGCAACTACAAACAACTCACTCCAGTCAAACCCGGCCACAACATCCAGTATTTTACGCTCAGTGTGGCCCTGCCTTTCTGCCGCGGCGATAATGGCGGTGCAGGCTTCCTCTATGATCAGTGTCTCCCCACCACTAACCATATATACGGGTAATAACGAACCTTGCAGATTTTTTCCCAGGGCTTCTTGACGAATTTGCATGCAAAAACCTAACGAGCCAAAGTATTCATATGACGAATAATCTGCTGAACCAAATCTTCACGCATTTCACCGACCAGCAATACCTGTTCTTCACTGCTGCCCACTAAATTGCCCTGGTCAATGGCAAATATACGTGACACTTCCAGACTATGTTCGATGGCTTCAGACGAGTCCTCTGTCAAGCCAATGCTATAACGTGCAACCATAATTAGTTCATATTCAGCAGCTAATGCACGGCCGGTGACTGATATTGTCCGCCGCTTGAAAGTATCACTTATCAAATGCACGGACATCTCTGTACCCTGCTGACTTCCTGTCAGTGTGATGCCCAAGCCAGACAGGCGCTGACGCAGCAGCCCATACAACTGTACGTTTCTAGCGGATGATACATACACAGATTGTAGTGAACTCTCCACACCGCTACCACGCAGTTGAAAGCCACACCCGGCCGACAGGGCTATAAAGGCAAGTAGGAATAAGCAATAAACGGGCTTCAGCCCGAAAATACTGTTGCCCACCCGGGCTTTAAGTTGCCGGCTCACCCCACCACCAGGTTCACGAGTTTACCAGGCACATAAATTGCCTTACGCACTTCTTTGCCACTGATAAATTTCGCCACGTTTTCACTGTCGATGGCAGACTGGATAATTTCATCTTTACCGGCATTGGCACTCACGGTTAACTGTCCACGCACTTTGCCATTTACCTGTGCCACAATTTTAAAAGAATCCTGCACCAGCGCCGCATCGTCTACTGCCATCCACTCTGCTTTATGCACAGAATCCATATAACCCAGGGCTTTCCACAAGGCATGGCAAATATGTGGCGCAATAGGCGATAGAATTAAGACCACCACAGACAAGGCTTCGTGAACTGTCGAGGTGTTTTCACCTTCATATTTGTACAGCGCGTTAACGAGTTCCATAGCCCCGGAGACTACGGTGTTAAACTGATGCCGCCGCCCATAATCATCATCAGCACGCGACAGGGTTTCGTGGGTTTTACGGCGCAGATTTTTTGCCCTTTCATCGAGCTTGCTAAAGTCGTTAGAACTAGAGTTTTTAGAAATATTTTCTAGTTTTTTGTCCGAGCTGAACTGATATACAAAAGTCCACAACCGCCGCAAGAAGCGATTAGCTCCCTCCACGCCATTCTCATTCCACTCAAAAGACTGCTCGGGCGGGGCTGCAAACATCATTGCCAATCTAAGCGAGTCTGCCCCATATTTTTCCAGCAAATGTTGAGGGTCCCCCGCATCTCCTGCAGATTTGGACATTTTCTTGCCGTTTTGCAGCACCATGCCCAACATAAGCAATCGCTTGAACGGTTCATCTGAATCAAGCAGGCCTTCATCACGCATCAGCTTGTGATAAAATCGGGCATACAAGAGATGCAAAATCGCGTGTTCAATACCGCCTACATAATGATCAACCGGGGTCCACTGCCTGGCTCTTTCATCAAGCATCTGGTCAGTATTATCCGATGATGCAAAACGCGCATAATACCAAGACGACTCTACGAAGGTGTCAAAGGTATCCGTTTCTCGCCGCGCATCACCTTTGCATTTGGGACAAGGCACGTTTAAAAACGCATCCATTTTTACCAGAGGGCTCTGCACACCCTCAAACTCAACATCCGTGGGCAGAATAACCGGCAAGTCTTGCTCTGGCACAGCCTGAGTGCCACATTCAGGGCAATGAATCATGGGAATCGGGCAGCCCCAATAACGCTGCCGGGATACACCCCAATCACGCAAGCGATAATTCACCTGTCGACGCCCACAAGCATTTTCACTCAGCATCGCACTGATGGCATCAAAAGCCTGCTCAAATTCTAAACCATTGTAGTCGCCGGAGTTGACCAACACGCCGCGGCTAACAAAAGCTGACGAGCTAAGGTCGCAGACTTCTTCTGTGCCCGGCAAAGCGGCTACTACCTGCACTATATCAAGCTGGTATTTTCGGGCAAATTCCCAATCTCTCTGATCATGTCCAGGCACAGACATTACCGCACCGGAACCGTATTCCATAAGTACAAAGTTGGCAATCCAAACCGGTAGTGATTTGCCGCTAATTGGATGTTTCACCGTCAAACCAGTATCGATACCCCGCTTTTCCATGGTAGCAATCTCAGCTTCAGCGGCTTTAACGTTTTTACAATCCTGGATAAAAGCCGCGACATCGGCGTTTGTCTGCGCGGAAAAATGCGCCAAGGGATGCTCAGCGGCAACAGCCAGATAGGTCGCACCCATCAGCGTATCCGGGCGAGTGGTGTACACTGACAATACCTCAACGCCAGCATCCTGGTTGTCCACAGCAAAATCAATTTCTATACCTTCCGAGCGCCCAATCCAGTTGCGCTGCATGGTTTTAACCTGCTCAGGCCAATCCAGATCATCCAAATCTTCAAGCAGTTCCTGGGCATAATCGGTGATTTTAATAACCCACTGCAACATCTCCCTGCGCTCTACAGGCGCACCACTGCGCCAACCTTTACCATCCACCACCTGCTCATTAGCCAGAACAGTTTGATCCACAGGATCCCAGTTCACCACTGAACTTTTTTGGTATGCCAGACCTTTGTTAAACAACCTGACAAAAAACCATTGCTCCCAGCGATAATAATCCGGTTCGCAGGTTGCAAACTCCCGGCTCCAGTCAAAAGCAAAACCCAGTGACTTTAATTGGCTACGCATATGATCGATATTTGCAATAGTCCAGGTATGCGGTGGAATTTTGTTCTTAATTGCGGCATTTTCTGCTGGCAAGCCGAAAGCATCCCAACCCATAGGTTGAAAAACATCCTTCCCTTTCAAGCGCTGATATCGGCCTATCACATCGCCCAATGTATAAACTCGCACATGTCCCATGTGCAACTGCCCGCTGGGATAGGGAAACATAGACAAACAGTAAAATGGGTTTTCTGAGGGTGTATCACTACCCAGAAAACTCTGCTTAGCTTCCCAAAACTCTTGGCTTTGCTGTTCTATTTTCCCGTGCAAATACTCGGAATCCATCAGTGCTGTCTCTATCTTGTATGTATTGTTGAAGTGACTAAAAATCAGTCAGCTAGCATATAACACTAAGCAGATAGTTTCTTGTCCCTGAACTTAAAAACCGAACCAACAACCAGTAAAAAGAAAGCCATGAGCAGGATTGGCTTGTCTCCGTAGTCCCCATACGGCGTAGTACCCCGACTGACAAAGAAACTTCCCTTGAGAACACCCGCTTCAAACTGCGGCAATACGTTCACCAGCTGACCCTTTTCATTTACGATCGCCGTTATGCCATTATTCGTGGCTCGCAGCAGGTAGCGACCTAACTCAAGTGCCCGCATTCGCGCCATTTGCATATGCTGATGGGGACCAATCGAATTTCCAAACCAAGTGTCATTACTAATGGTCAACAGAACGTCAGCCCTGGCACCTTCACGCCGGACTAAAGCCGGGTAGGCTATTTCGTAACAAATTGCCATGGACATTTCAAATTCCGGCGCACGCAGCAAAGGCTGATAATTATTGCCCGATTCCGCATGAGACATCGGCAGATCAAAAAACTGTATCAAACCGCGCAATATAGACTCGAAAGGCACGTACTCTCCAAATGGAACCAAATGACGTTTTACATAACGCCCTTCCCCCTGACCAACCGCTATTGCTGTATTTTGAAAAACCGGCAAGCCATTTTCACTCACTTCAATAGCCGGTATTCCCATAACCAGAGTACCAGCCAACTTGCTTTCCAGCTGCCTGAGAAATGTGCCGGCCTGGTGATGAAATACCGTAACTGCAGCCTCTGGCCAAACCATGAGATCAACATCCCAGTACGGCTCAGACAATGTCCGGTAATTATCAATAATCACAGGCGTACTTTCCGGCAGCCACTTAGTTGACTGATCCACATTACCCTGCACCAGGGCCACACTATATTCCTGGCCACGCTCAACCCAAACCTGACTTGCCAAAACGCTGGCCAGCAACCAGGGCAGTATTGCCAGCGCCAGGTTCTTTAAACGCTGAACCAGGTACTCTTGCAGCAACATTCGCACCAGATAGACTGCACAGATTACCAATGCAAACCCTGTGCCCAACACACCCACCACCGGAATCAAAGGCGCCAGAGGCCCATCAATTTGTGAGTAAGCGACAAATAACCAGGGGAAACCGGTAAATATCCAGGTAAGCAGCCATTCAATACCTACTCGGGAACTGGCAAAAACCACCGGATTCAGAGCAGACCCGGGAGGCAATTTACAGTATTTTATGTATAACCAGGCCCACAGCCCTTCAAATAGCGCCATGCTGGCAACAAATACTGCCACAAGAAGGGCTGCTAGCCAGGGTGCGGCGTTACCGTGTTCATGAATACTGACATATATCCATGATGCGCCAACGGCATATTTCCCCAACCCAAATAACCAACCAATTTTAAAAGCAGTGCTCGAATTGACCTGCTGACGATCCACACCCAGCAATAAATACAGCCCTGCCATGCTGACCAGTGCACAAATCCAACTATCAAAGGGTGCTAAGGAAAAAGGCAGCAAGCACCCTGCAACAAGCGCTAGCCATATGTTTATTGGAGGGGCTTGTCGAATGCCAGAGCCAGGAACTTTGGAAGTTTGATGCCTATACCGGCCCATCGGCTTTTCTTTCTGCTCCTTCGCCAGGATCGTTTTCTATAGTTGCGGGAGGAACCATTTTTAGCAAACGTACACGCCGACTATCTGCATTGAGAACGATGAATTCATAACCATCGATTGATGTGCTTTCACCTCGATCGGGCAGTCTCCCAAAGCGCTTTAGCAAGCTTCCGCCAACCGTATCAAATTCATCCGAAGGAAAATTGGCATCAAAATACTCATTAAAGTCTTCTATCATTGTCGTGGCTTTAACCGTATATGTACCATCATCCAAACGCTTGATAAAGCTATCGTCATTGACATCATGCTCGTCTTCAATTTCCCCCACTATTTGCTCAAGCACATCCTCAATGGTAACGGCACCAACGATATGCCCATACTCATCCACTACAAGCGCCATGTGATTACGCGTGTTCCTGAATTCCTGGAGTAATACGTTCAAGCGCATACTACCGGGAACAACTTTAGCGGGGCGGATACAGTCCTTGATATCAAAGGTACTGCTTACATTCTCAAGCAAAAGTGGCAAAAGATCCTTGGCGTGAATTATGCCACGAAGGTCGTCCAGATCTTCACCAACAACCGGAAAGCGTGAGTGCTGGGACTCGATGATAATAGGCAGAATCAACTGCAAGGAGCCATCAAAGGGCACCGTTACTAATTGTGAGCGCGGGATCATGACATCGCGCGCTTGCATGTCGGCAACCTGCATCGCGCCAAACATAATATTCAGTGCTTCACCATCAAGCAGCTGCCTGTCCGTAGCATCTCTGAGCATATCCATAAGCGCCTTACGGTCGCTCGGGGCTTGCCCAAATACTTCACCCAGCTTCACGAACCAACTTTTTTCCTGTGTCTGCGGCATTAACAACGGCTTCCACTAAAATTTTGTGGCAAACACCCGCTTTTGATCAGTGCATATATCTTATTCATAATAAGGATCCGGAAAATTAAAACTTTTCAATATTTCGACTTCGAGGGCTTCCATGTTTTTTGTTTCACCATCCGTTTGGTGATCATAGCCCGCCAAATGCAAAACACCGTGCACCGTCATATGCGCCCAGTGATTGACCTCGGGTTTATTCTGCTCTCCGGCCTGAGCACAAACAATATCAGCACAAATAGCAATGTCACCCAGAATAGCATCTAGCGCAGGCGAGACTTCCACTTCAGCGGGATTTGCTGGAAAGGACAATACATTGGTAGCCGTATACTTACCTCGATATCGCCCGTTCAATGCAAGCATTTCATCACGACCAACAATTCTGAGGCAGACTGAGCCGGTTTCTGCAATCTGTGCCAACGTTGTGGAAATCCAATGTTCAAAGACTGACTTTTCAGGAACAAAACATACATCATTCTGACCAGAATTAACCTGCCGACTGGTATTAACCCGATCGCATTCAAGTGAATCACTTTCAAATGGCTCAACTTCGAAATGCGCATATTGCACCACTATATTTTTGTTAGTCACCTGAATCGCTGGCATCATCTATGGCGATGAAACCTTTTTCTCCGAATATTTTTTTTGCAGACCCGGGGGCAGACACAGTGGACTCCTCATACGCTGAATAGGCGTCCACTATTTCCTGCACCAGTGGATGGCGAACAACATCACTGGAATTAAAGTTGGTAAAATGCACGCCGTGAATACTTTTAAGTACATCCATTACCTCCACCAAACCCGACTTTGCATGCTCCGGCAAATCAATCTGGGTAATATCACCGGTAATAATAGCCGTCGACCCAAAGCCAATTCGGGTCAGGAACATTTTCATTTGGGCAGGTGTAGTATTCTGACTTTCATCCAGAATGATAAAGGCATTGTTTAAAGTACGGCCTCGCATAAAAGCCAAGGGGGCTATTTCTATAGTACCCCGCTCGATATACTTATTCACACGCTCCTCACCCAGCATTTCATAAAGTGCATCATAGAGGGGGCGTAAATAAGGGTCTATTTTTTGGGCCAGATCACCGGGTAGAAACCCCAGCTTTTCTCCCGCTTCCACAGCCGGCCGAACCAGCAGTATGCGGTTCACCTCGTTCGCTTCGAGTGCTTGCACAGCACATGCCACTGCAAGATAAGTTTTACCTGTACCCGCCGGGCCCACGCCAAAGGAGATATCGTGGGCCAGAATGTTATGCAAATACATTGCCTGGTTACGCCCACGCGGCTTAATGGTTTTGCGCCGTGTGGTGATCAACAGGGATTCCACATTCAAATCTTTAGCAGAGGTTTTTGTCGCTTCTTTTACAGGGTGTTTAGTATCACTATTATCCGGGCTCAAGGCTGTTTGTTGTAAATCGCTCAGGGCTGTTTGTTTTAAATCGCTCAAGGCTGTTTCTTTTGAGCTGCTCAGGGCTGTTTCTTTTAAATCGCTCAGGGCTGTTTTCTCGCTCAGGGCTGTTTTCTCGCTCAGGGCTGTACTCTCCTGCAAGCTGGATTGCTGCATATAGAGGTGAATCAGTTCGTTACCGATCTCGGATATATTCTCA
>JAHRWB010000083.1 GCA_019090385.1 Pseudomonadales bacterium
GGTGTAAAGCCAGTGTCAGCAAAAATACGAAAGTTGCTAACAACAAGTGTTTGGCTGACCCGAAGTCTTCTGTCCCAAAACCACCGCCCGCATAGGCAAACCCCACTGGCATCAGTATCAATCCTATCATTATGACAAAGGTAGCAGTCACCACGGGCGGAAAAAGAAAGCGAATCCAGCGCAAACACAAACCCAGCAATGCCATTACCAAACCACCAATAAAGGCTGCACCAAAAACAGCAGACAGCCCTGAAGACGCCGCAACGGGAAGAAGCACAGGCAAAAACCCGAAACTTGTACCCATCACAATGGGCATACGAGCACCCACCGGCCCAATGCCAAGTGCCTGCACCAGGGTCGCGATGCCTGAAACAAACATAGTGACTTGAACAAAAAATATTGTCTCTGCGGCGGGTAAATCAATTGAGCCAGCAATAACCAAGGGCACGGTGACATTACCAACAAACATGGCCAACACATGCTGTAGGCCCAGGGGAATAGCCTCCCTCATACGTGGCAAGAAATTCAGATCTTTAAGCTGTGCTTCGGTATAGGGTGGATGGGAACGAGAGATGAGCAGGATTTCCTAAATTAGTTAGAGATAACAACGCTGTTCTCAATATCGGCGTAGGTCAACTGGCGTAGGTCAACCAAGGACACGAGGTTAATTATAAGGAGAAACTCCCCTGGGGGCAGTTTCAAGACCCGTAGCTGTTTAAAAACCGAATAACTGTTCAAGATCAGGGGGCACGATACTCCTATGTCCCCTGTTCTGTTTGCGAGATATGTCTTGGCAACTACATCACAACTTCTATCCCATCCGCTGGATCGCAACTTGTGGCCAGACTGCGCTATTTAGGCTGCATCCGTATGCCACCATCCATGCGAATACATTCGCCGTTGATATAATCATTTTCTACAATGGATTGCGCCAAATGAGCAATCTCATCAGGCTTGCCCAAACGCCGGGGATATAATACCTGACTTGCCAACGGCTCTATGGCTTTCTCGATTTCAGGCGTCATTTCTTCCAATCCACCCATCATCAGAGGCGTAACAATCAATCCCGGTACTATAGTATTTACGCGTATTCCCAATGCGGCCAAATCCCGAGCGATAGGCAAGGTCATACCCACAACCCCCCCCTTTGAAGCTGAGTAAGCAGCCTGGCCGATTTGGCCTTCATAGGCAGCCACCGAAGCCGTATTAATAATCACTCCCCGACCACCATCCTTGTTCAGAACATCATTGTCGGCCATCTTCTCCGCACAAAGACGTAACACATTGAAAGTGCCGAGCAAGTTCACCTGCAAAATAAGGTTAAAGTCCTTTAATGGGAAAGGGCCTTTGCGTCCCATAGTACGTTTCGCATTACCTATCCCGGCATAATTACAATTTATATGAATTGCACCAAACGCCTTGATCGTCGCGTCAATTCCAGCCACTACTGACTCTTCGCTAGTAACATTTACTTCACAGTAAATCACCGCGTCACCCAGCTCATTAGCCAGCTCATTACCTTTTTCAGCATTCATATCAAAGATCGCGCACTTGGCACCGTTCGCTACAAACCGCCTTACAGTTGCCCTACCCAGCCCCGATGCACCACCACTGATTACTGCAACTTTGTCCTGTAACTCCATGAATACTCCCCTTACAAATTTGATAATATTGACGTTGATAATACGGGTTTTAGTCCTTGAATAAAACTAGAGACGCATGCAGCCTACGTTCAACATAATGCCAACTGCAATGGAACAGCTGGCAAGTGCTTGACCCACCCGGTGTTTGACCATAGATTCTTTGGCACACCCCGGATGAGTGAGTCAGGTCTATGTTTGTGAGAGTTCTAAGCTTTATTTTTCTGATCAGCATTACGCATTTATCATTTGCCGCCAGCACAGATATCAAAAGACTGCATCTATTGGAATCAATAGATGCCCGTGCACTGCAGTCTGCAGCGCTTGCCAAAAAATTATGGGATTATGCCGAGCTTGGGTACCAGGAAGAACAAAGCACTAAGCTAGTACAACAAACCCTGAGTGATGCTGGGTTTTCCATTAGAAAAGGCGTTGCTGATATTCCAACCGCCTTCGTCGCATCCTACGGTCGGGGCAAGCCTGTCATCGCCATATTGGCAGAATTCGATGCACTTCCAGGCATTTCACAGGCCGCTCTGCCCCATCGCTCTCCGGCAAAAAACAAAGCTAACGGACATGCTTGTGGACACAATCTGTTTGCCACCGGTTCCATAGGCGCCGCCATTGCGGTGAAAAACTGGTTAGCAAGCAATGCGCGGAGCGCTACTGAATCAAACACAATAAAAGGCACCATCCGCGTATACGGTACCCCGGCTGAAGAAGGTGGTAGCGGCAAAGTCTACATGGTCCGAGCCGGATTATTTAAAGATGTAGATATTGTACTTCACTGGCACCCGGGAGACAGAAATTCAGCCCAGGCTGCAACTACGCTTGCCAACAGGTCTGCAAAGTTTCGTTTTTATGGCATATCCGCCCATGCATCAGGTGCACCCGAAAAAGCCCGCTCAGCACTTGATGGAGTAGAGGCATTTAATATCATGAGCAACATGATGCGAGAACATTTCCCCCAGGAAACGCGAATGCACTATGTCATCACTGCTGGTGGCAATGCACCCAATGTTGTTCCTGATTTTGCAGAAGTATTTTATTATCTTCGCCACCCACTCGCTGCCACTGTAAAGCAGATGTGGCCGCGCCTAAAAGCTGCAGCGCAGGGCGCAGCTTTAGGCACAGGAACAACCGTGAAAAGCGAGATAATTCACGGCAATCACCCAGTAATTATTAATGAAACCCTGGCCAAAATGATGCATGAAAAACTCACCCTGGTTGGTGGTGTAAAGTACAGTGAAGAAGAAAAGAGATTTGCCAGTGAATTATACAAATCGCTCGATGGGCCAAGCCTGGCATTGGGTTCAGAAAATAAAATTCAGCCCTACGGTACGGTTTTAGGATTTGGCTCAACGGACGTCGGTGATGTATCCATAGCTGTGCCAACTGTAGGCCTTGAAACTGCTACTTGGGTGCCGGGCACTGCCGCCCATAGCTGGCAATCCACCGCAGCCAGCGGCATGTCCATTGGTTTTAAAGGTGCGCAGATAGCCGCAAAAACACTCTTTCTAGCTGCCATAGAATTATTTGAAAACACCACCTTACGCAATGCCGCCACGGAAGAATTTAATCAACGAAGAGGTGGAGACTTCGTATATGAAGCCCTGCTGGGAGATCGAGAACCCCCACTGGATTATCGCAAGTAGCGTATACTGACTTCAGAAGATCCAAAACATATGCCAAAACATATGAAAGCTTAAGCTATCGTGCAGCAGTAGAAGAATCTAGCTCATCTATACCAGTGTGCCAGGGCAAAATCTCCTGGGCGAGATAATCCGTGGCTGTGTCATCACCATACCAGGCAAGTTTTGCACCCAGCTTAACGGTATCACCAATTATCATAATTGCGGGCGCCTGTATGGAAGCCTGGGCGGCATCCTTTTGTATCGACGAAAGTGTGGAATATATGGTGCGCTGCTGAGTAGTCGTCCCATTTTCGATCATTGCCACAGGTGTTTCAGTCGACATCCCATTTGCGATGAGCTGGCGACTTGTCTCGGACACTCCGGCAACTCCCATATACAGCACCAGAGTCTGTCCGGAGCGTGCTAGTGCCTGCCAATCTAACGCCTGGTCTCCATCTTCATCTAGCCTGGCCGTTGCAAAGGTGACACTCTGGCTCATACCTCTATAGGTAAGCGGTATACCCGAATATGCGCCACAACCCAGTGCCGCAGATACGCCAGGCACAATCTGATAAGACAGACCGGCTTCGGCCAGTGCCAGAGCTTCTTCACCTCCACGACCAAAAATGAAAGGATCCCCGCCTTTCAAGCGGCATACACGATCGCCCTGCTTAACGTAATCAATTAGCAAAGCATTTATTTCATCCTGGCTATGGCTAGATTTACCCGGCTGTTTGCCGACACAAACCAAATTTGCGTCCTTTCTGGCAAAATCCAACACTTCCCTACTCACCAAGCGATCATACATTACAACATCAGCACTGCTTATTAATTGCTGGGCCCGCAAGGTTACCAAGCCTGGATCTCCTGGTCCCGCGCCAACAATATACGCTTCACCTGCTTCCCCGGCGTCAATTTTAATACTATGCACAAGGATCTTACGGACTTCCTGCTCAGCTTTTTGCACACGATTAGCCAGTAGATGAGCTCCAATGGAACCCTCAAAAAATTGCTGCCAAAACTTTCGTCGCTCTCGCATTGTTGGAAAACGCTGCTTCACCAGCGTCCTCCACTTACCTGCCTGAGCTGCCAGTGCAGCAATGCCCGCTGGCAGCATGCGCTCAATTTGTGCTTTTAATCTCTGGGCCAAAACCGGTGCATTACCGCCAGTACCAATGGCAATAAGCACTGGGGAGCGGTCCACTATGGCGGGAAAAATAAAACTTGACGCAGCAAGATCATCCACGACATTGCACAATACACCCGTGGCATTAACGATTTCAGCAATCAGTTTGCTTTGTGACGAATCATCGATGGCAACCACAACCAGGCGCTTGCCCCGCAATAGTTTTTCGTTTTCATCCCTTGCAGAAACCCGGAATTCCTCCCGAAGGTGCACTATGCTGCCCGCCACAAGCAATGCCCCTAAGCTCTTATTTAATTCGGGCGACACCACGGTTACACAGGCACCGGCCTTAAGTAACAGATTCACCTTACGCTCAGCGACACTGCCACCGCCAATAACAAGGCAGGGGCTACCTTGCAACGATAAATATACTGGGAGTTGGTCCATAAATAACTTAAAACTGAACTTTTAACTATACTAACTTTCTGAAAGCAAAATGAGAAATACCAATACAAACTACATTGATAACACAAGGTAATATGGTTATCCATGCATTGACACTGCTAAACTGCGATGTTTACATCGGTTGCTGCTTAGCCAAAATCAATTATAGATTCTGCGCGACCATTATATTTACAGAATGCAGATTGCCCTAATATTTGTGCTGTAACTGAAAATGGCATCACATCTGACCACAAGATTAACATGACACGACAAATGACACGATAAATGACCCTACAACAACTTAAATACCTGCTTGGCGTCGTAGACAATGGCTTGAATATTACTTCTGCTGCTGAACATCTGCATACCAGCCAACCAGGAATCAGCCGGCAGCTAAAGCAACTCGAGCGAGAAATCGGTGTGACCATTTTTTCCCGTAAGGGTAAGAGCCTGGTCGCATTGACATCTGCCGGCCATACGATTGTTGAATTGGCTCGCAAAATTTCACGGGATGTAGAAAATATTCGTTCACTGGGTAAAGATCTCGCTGCGGAACAAACAGGCACTTTATCCTTAGCCACTACACCTACCCAGGCAAGATATGTTCTCCCGGAGATTCTCAGTGCGTTCCACGAACGTTATCCCAAGGTTAACATCGAACTACACCAGGGAACCTCAGAGCAGATCGCAGACCTGGTCGCTGAAGACCGCGTAGACTTCGCTATCGCTACTGATTCTCGAGAGTTATTCCCAGAACTCAATTTGCTCTCCTGTTTTAAATGGGACCGCATAGTGCTAACCCCGCACAATCACCCACTGGCTTTGAAAACTGGACAGCTGACGCTAGCGCAGCTAAGTGAATACCCGCTGATTACGTATGTATTCAGCTCTGCCAGAGAATCATCCTTTTTAAGCTCATTCACCTCGGTAAACCTGGAGCCCAATGTTGTATTAACCGCTCGGGACGCCGACGTCATTAAGACCCATGTGCGAATGGGCATGGGTGTGGGAGTAATCGCTCCCATGGCACTGCTGTGTGATGACCTCAAGGATTTTGTAGGCATTGATGCTGCAGGGCTATTCCCAACGGTAACAACATGGCTGGGTTTCCCGCGGGACAAGGTACTTAGGCAATACATGAAGGACTTTATTAACATGTTTGCACCACAATGGCCGAATGAGCTGGTAGAGCAGGCTTCAATGGCCGAATCGCAGGAAATGGTGGACAATCTTGCCGCAAGTTTATCTCTGCCTACGCGCTCGAACTGCACCGAGGAAGCAGCACGGGGAACCCAAAGTAGCACAGCGAACCTAAAGTAGCACAGCGAACCTAAAGTAGCACAGCGAACCTAAAGTAGCACAGAGAGCATAAAGCTATACCGGTTTGAACAGCACGCAAACCGTGGAGCAATTACGACTGCTGCGGCTTAGCTGATTTCGTGTAGCCCACACTCACGCTTTAGACCAAAAAAACGTGTTTGTTCTTTATCGTCAACTTCATGTAGAGGCAAAGTTGTATGATGGTCACCAATGCTAATGTAGCCTTTTTCCCAAAGCGGGTGGTACGGCAAATCATGTTTCTCAAGATAATCAAAAATGTCTTTATCCGAAAAATCGGCAATGGGGTAGACTTTCCAGTGGTTGTCCAATTGCTCTATAAAAGGTATTGATTCGCGGGTTACAGTTTGGCCTCGCCTGAGGCCTGCAAACCAGGTGCCTACTCCCAATTCACTCAATGACCTTTTCATCGGCTCAACTTTATTTTCATCATTATAAGCCGCCAAACCCTCAGCGCCTTTTTGCCAACGTTCTCCAAATCTCGCTTCCTGCCATGCAGAGGAAAGATTAGGACGATACACATGCAGATTAATATCCAGCCGTTCGGTGAGTTCGTCAACAAATTGATAAGTCTCTGGAAACAGATAACCCGTATCAATGAGCACCACTGGAATATCAGGTTTCTCCTGTAAAACAAGGTGTAGCGCCACTGCAGATTGCGCGCCAAAACTTGAACTCAGCATATATTCGCCGGGTAGATTACTCAAAGACCATTTAACCCGCTCAGATGGCGTCATCCCAGCAAATTGCAGGTTAAGCTTTCCCGGATCATATGAATCATTCACTTGCTCAGAGAGCTCTTGTTGAGCGTATTGCATTACCCTGCCTCAGTCGCTTGTAGTTGAGCGTTATCAGACTGAGCTTGCGAAACAACCACTCGGTCAAAAAAATCACCCATATTTTCGTTGGTCTCTCGCTCGGCAATAAAGCGAACAAAAAGATCATCCAGAATTTTTAATATCTCAGGCTCACCTACATTTTCATCGGCGAGCTTATTCAAACGTCGTCCATCACTGCTACCCCCGAGAAAAAGGCTATACCGCCCCGGTGCTTTACCCACCAAACCTATATCAGCGAGATAAGGCCGTGCACAACCGTTGGGGCAACCCGTTATTCTCAAAGAAACCGGCTCATTCGCAAGCCCATGCGTTTCAAGTAAGGCAGCTATTTTTGCACTAAGTTCCGGTGCATATCGCTCCGCTTCTGCCATGGCTAGCCCACACGTCGGCAAAGCAACACAGGCCAACATATCTTTCCTTAATAGAGAGATATTCTGTGCTTTTCCAATACCACTTTTTTGAAGAATTTTTTCGACGGGCTTGCGCTCTTCATCACCAATACCTGCAATAACCAAGTTCTGATTTGCAGTCAATCGAAAATCGCCAATATTCAGTTTGGCAATATCTCTGAACCCATCAAGCAAATTCTGTTGAGCATTATTACTAATGCGGCCCTCAGGAATAAACAGGGTTAAATCCCATTTACCTTGAGTATTTTTTGACCAACCAAACTGATCACCGCGAGTAGTAAACTTGTAGGGGTGCGGTGCCTCTAACGAATATCCAAGCCGCTCTGATAATTCTGTGTTAAACCAATCCAACCCACCATCATCGATAGTGTATTTTATACGTGCATGTTTACGATTGGTCCTATCACCAAAGTCTCGTTGCACACACACTACCTGCTCGGCCACTTCCACAGCCTTTTCAGGCAAACAGAACCCAATAACATCAGCCACTCGTGGATAGGTTTCTGGTTCACCATGGGTCATACCCATACCACCACCAACAGCAACATTAAACCCGACTAATTTGCCCTTTTCCTCAACAGCAATAAAGCCTAGATCCTGGGAGAAAATATCTACATCATTGGATGGAGGAATAGCAACCCCGATTTTAAATTTACGGGGTAAATAGGTCTTACCATATATCGGCTCAACATCTGGTGTTTTGCCTTGTTTCTTTCCATCCAGCCATATTTCGCTGTAAGCACTGGTTTGTGGCGTTAAATGCGCACTCAGCGCTATTGCCAAGTCGTAGGCACCCTTATGCACTTCAGACTTTTCTGCTAAGGGCGTGCACATCACATTTCTGTTTACATCACCACAAGCAGCTATGGTATCTAACAAACACTTATTAATTTCGGCGATTGTAGTTTTTAAATTAACCTTGCGAACGCCATGAAATTGAAAAGCCTGCCGAGTTGTAAGCCTTAGAGAACTGTTTGCATATTTACGTGACAATTCGTCTAGCGCAATCCATTGAGCCGGGCTCGCAATACCACCAGGCACACGGATACGGATCAAAAAACTAAAATCTGGCTCCAGTTTCTGGCGCGTACGCTCACTGCGAATATCCCGATCATCCTGCTGGTAAAAACCGTGCAGCTTGGAAAGCTGTGCATCGTCCTCAGCCAGTGACCCTGTTGTGGAATCAGCGAGGCTTTGCACCAGCGTGCCGCGCAAGTAATTGCTGCGGGCTTTTATGCCTTCTACTTCAGTCAATTTTTTAGATGTTTTATCAGTCATAATCAATTACCACTTAATACACATCTCGCTGATAGCGACCACTGGATTTCAGTTCGCTCAGATACTCAGCTGAACGCTCTTCAGACAGCCCGCCTTTATTCTGCAACACTGCCAATAATGCAGCATTAACATCTTCAGCCATATATTCTGCATCTCCACAAACGTATATATGCGCACCTCGATCAAGCCACGCATACAAACGCTGCTCCTGCTCTAGAATTCGGTGCTGGACATAAATCTTTTCAGCCTGATCCCGAGAAAAAGCCAAATCAAGATATTTCAGAGATCCTTCTTTAAGGTAGCGCAACCACTCAATTTGATAGAGGAAATCGCTGGAAAAATTTCTGTCGCCAAAAATAAGCCAGTTATCACCATTGTGTCCCAGTTCACGCCGGTGCTCCACAAAAGCGCGAAAAGGCGCAACACCCGTGCCAGCACCAATCATAATCACTGGTACATCACTGTCTTCTGGCAACCGAAAATTCTCATTGCTTTCTATATAAACTGGCACCTGCTCGGCCCCGGAGGTGAGATAATTCGAGGCAGCCCCCCAATGGGAGCGACCATATTCTTCATAATGTACAACATCGACAGTCAGGTGGGCTTCATCTGGATTAGCATCAGGACTTGAAGAAATCGAGTACAATCGAGGTGTAAGTGCCCGGAGTGCATCAACAAACTCCTGTGCCTCCCAGCTTTTCGCATAATCCCCGACAATGTCTATAACCTGGCGTGACTTAAACAAATCTGTGAGCTTATTTCTATCGCTCAATAGCGGTGCCAGTTTCTTGTTATCAGCAGCTACGGTATCAAGAAACGGTTTACTCAAAATGGTAATTTCTTTGTGCTGCGTCAATGCGGCCTTGAGTGCCACTGTCGTGTCATTTACCTGTACTGACTGATCACCATCCAAGCCCAGGGATTCAATCAAATTCTCAACCAGCTCAGGCGGATTCTCTGGCATGACACCCAGGGAATCACCCGGTTGATAAATAAGACCGGAACCTTCAAGGTCTAATTCGATATGACGCACGTCTTTACTGGAGTTTCTTCCTGTAATACGTTGATTTTGCAACACTTCTGATAAAAATTTATTTTCTCGGGAATAGGTGCTTCCGGCAGATAAAGCCCGGATAGGTGTCACTGCAGAGCCAGCACTACCTGATTGGAGGCCACCCACAGTATCAACAACGCTTTCTATCCATTTACCTGCAAGCTGTTCAAAATCCAGATCACAATCAATTCTATCTACTACCGACGTCGCACCCAATTTTTGAAACTGCTCATCCAGCAACTTGCCCATTTCGCAGAAATCCACATAACTTGAGTCTCCTAAAGCGAGGATGGAGTAATTCAAATCTTCCAAGCGAGGCGCTTTTTCCGAAAGCCAGTATTCAAAAAACAATTCACTACCTTCTGGCGCTTCACCAATGCCATGGGTTGCAACAACAAAAAGCACATTTTCAAGTTTGGATAAGCCGCGAGCTTTATAATCTCTCAGATCTTGAATGTGTGTATCAAGACCAGCCAATCGCGAACGTTCAGCCAATTGCTCAGCAACACGCTTACTGTTACCGGTTTCACCTGCAAACAGAATGGTCCATGAAGACGTTGATTCTCCTGTAACAGGCACAACAACTGTTGGAATTGATATATCAATCGCAGCCATACCCGCTAAATAGCCACTGGACCACAATAACTGTTCCCGGTTATAACCAGACACTGCCTGGTTCAGGGTCTGCAGGCTATCTGCATCAACCGGAGGAAGATTCAATTTTTGAGGAGTGCTAGACACAATCTAATCCCTACTATTACCGAGGGAGCACACTACTTCATAGTTTACTCTCCGTGAACGAACACTTTTCTATAGGAAGATAACAAAAAGTCATAAGGTGAAATCAACATTAAACAGCAGCCGTCTATCCTTTCTCTTCACTGCCATTTATTCCTTCACTTCCCAATGCGCCCCAGGGTGAAAAATAACTTTAAAATAGCTCTGGACACACTCGCGGGTCATTCCGCTTGTGGAAAGAAAAGCAACACCGTAAAGTCCCTTGATTCTCCCCGATGATAGACTGAAAAGGCCCGTGAACCCGTCATCTCAAGCCGATTGTTGCGTTCTATATGATTCCCGAAGCCAACAGTGGCTGTATTTTGAATCGCCTATAGAAGTCATCTCAAGTTCTGACATTAGTTCACTAAAACAAACCTTAGAGAATATTGAAACTCGGGTGGAAACAGAGAGTATTTACGCGGTTGGTTTCATTTCCTACGAGGCTTCCCCTGCCTTCAATACTGCATTCACCGTACGGCCTTCTTCAAGCAAACTCCCATTTCTTTGGTTTGGCTTATATAAGAATCCCACGGTCATAGAATTACCCCGAGTCAGTGCCCCGACCTATGGCACACCCGAATGGAACATCGATATCGGGGAAACAGCTTACAGCGGGGCGATCAAACAGATTAAGAATTACATCAGGAATGGAGACAGCTATCAGGTCAATTACACTTATAGAGTAACTTGCGAATTTAAACAGAACTCATGGCAGTTTTTTTTAAAATTGATTCAGGCACAGGGCCGGGGTTATGGCGCCTATATAAATACCCCTGGTTGGACGATATGCTCAGCTTCACCCGAGTTATTTTTCATGCGATCTGGCAAGCAACTTGTTTCTAACCCTATGAAGGGCACCGTGAGAAGAGGATTGGGTTTTCTTGGTGACATAGCTCGCAAGAACTGGTTGCAAACTTCTGAGAAAAACCAGGCAGAAAATCTCATGATAGTGGACATGGTTCGAAATGATATGAGCCAGATTGCAGACCTTGGAAGCGTAGATGTCACTAACTTATTTTCCATAGAAAAATACCCCACCCTATGGCAAATGGTCAGTACGGTGCAATGCACTACATCCGCAAGTACTGCAGATGTGTTTCAAGCCATGTTTCCTGCATCATCAATCGTCGGCGCACCCAAAGTCAGAACCATGCAAATCATTGCTCAACTTGAAAATAGCGCTCGTGGACTTTACACCGGTGCAATAGGTTATATAGCACCCAACAATCAAGCTCAGTTCAATGTTGCTATACGCAGCGTGGTAATAAACAACGCTAGCGACACTGCGATATACGGCAGTGGAGGCGGAATTGTATGGGATTCGAGTATCGATGAGGAGTTGAATGAAAGTCGCCTAAAGACAAGAATCCTCACATATGATGCACCCGACTTCGAACTGCTAGAAACTATCTTGTGGACCCCTAAAGATAGCTATTATCTGCTCAATGAGCATCTATTGCGTTTATCGCAGTCCGCTGAGTATTTTTCCTTCGACATTGATTTGAATGCAATAAGATGCGCGCTTAAAAATGAAGAAAGTCAGTTGGCGCAGACTTCACAGCAACCACATAAAGTACGACTACTGGTTACCCAGCATGGCGACTTTAGCACCGACTTCAAGCTATTAAATCAGCACTCCGGAAATTACAGTGCAAGCCTGGCTAAAACACCGGTGCAGGCAAATACCAATTGGTTTTTGTACCACAAAACAAGTAATCGAAAAGTCTATGAAAATGCCATGGCACAGTCTACTGATGTCGACGACGTCATACTGTGGAATGAAGACGGGTATATCACTGAATCCTGTATTGCCAATATTGTCGTTGAAATTGACGAGCAACTCGTGACCCCTCCGGTTTCAAGCGGACTATTACCGGGTATCTACAGGCAACACTTGTTGGATCAGGAAATTATAAAGGAAGCACAGATTAGTGTGGAGGAGCTAAAAAAAGCCGGCAAAGTCTATTTGATAAACTCGGTTCGGAAAATGTGGCAAATAGATGTACTCGGTTCTGAATATCAAGGCTAAGACGGGGTTGGCCTGGCCCCTCAGGGCTTGGCCTCAGGTCGACGGTTGAGGAGCTTGGATACATGTCAACGATAAAGCGTTTGGTGGAGCTAGACGGGATCGAACCGTCGACCTCTTGCATGCCATGCAAGCGCTCTCCCAGCTGAGCTATAGCCCCAATGCGCGCTATTATGGCTTCAGGATTAGCGCTGTCAACTGTGTTTTTGAACACACCGAAGCGCATTCAAGCATTCGGCTACCCTATTTCTACTCAAGTTCTGCTCTCGCATCGTTCTAGAATCCATTTTGGCATCGTTTCAAACCGATGAAAACACAGCATACTCTTTTTCCAGACGCTTCAGCTTTTTCTTCGATACACCACCCAAGACGCTTAATGCATCCCGGATTCGCATACGAGTCAAGTCGACACCAAGAATCACGATTGAATCAAACAAGGGTAATGATACGGTTTTACCAGACACTGCCAGAAACAACGGAAACAACAAATCCCGAATCTTCAGCCCCAGATGATCTGCCCAGATCTTGCAAATTTCCAATAGTTCTTCTGACTCAAATTGCACTTTTTTCTCAAATTCCCATAGCAAGAACTGAAGAATTTTTAAATGCATATCCTGGTCGAGCTTTTTGTGCTGGAAGCTCTCCAAGGACAAAGGCGCCCTATCTCCCAGCAAGTAATCTACCTGAGGTATAATCTCAGATAATTTTTCCGTTCGCTCCTGTATAAGTGGAACAATGCGGGACAAATTTTCGCGATTCAGTGCCCATTTCTGAATGCTACTCATGAACTCATCCTCAGACATACCTCGCACATACTGCCCACTTAACCAGCTGAGTTTTTCCAAATCAAAAACCGGCGCCCCCAAAGAAATGCGCTCAAGTTTAAATTCACTAATGAATTCCTCCTGAGAGAATATTTCTCTCTCGTCAGGCATGGACCAACCCATCAAGCTTAAGTAATTCACCAATGCCTCGGCCAAATATCCAGCTCGTTGAAAATAGCTGATGCTAGTGGGGTTCTTGCGCTTGGAAAGCTTGCTCTTGTCGGGATTTCGTAACAGGGGAAGATGACAATGTAGCGGCATTTCCCATCCGAAATACTGGTAGAGCAATTGATGTTTGGGAAAAGAATTTATCCACTCCTCACCCCTTAAAACATGAGTTATTTCCATCAAATGATCATCCACTACAACAGCCAAATGATAAGTTGGCATACCATCGGCTTTAACCAATACCTGCATGTCTATCTGCTGCCAGGGAATTTCTATCTCGCCGCGGAGTATGTCCGTAAATTTACAAACACCCGTCGCGGGTACTTTCATTCGCGTAACATGGGACTCTCCGTCCGCTATGCGCAAACCTACCTGCTCAGCAGAAAGACCTACACAATGTCCATCGTAACGCGTAGTTTCACCAGCATCTCGCTGGGCCTTACGAACTTCATCAAGTCGCCCTGGGCTACAAAAACAGGTAAAGGCATGCCCTGCATCAACAAGTTTTTGCGCATGTTCAAAATAGATGTCTTTACGTTCACTCTGCCGGTAACTACCAAAAGGACCACCTAGATCAGGACCTTCGTCCCAGTCCAGACCCAGCCATTTTAAGGATTCAAATATGCGCTGTTCAGATTCTGACGATCCGCGTTTCTGATCGGTATCTTCAATACGCAAAATAAACTGGCCACCCTGACTACGTGCAAACGCGCGATTAAAGAGAGCAATATAGGCAGTCCCGACATGGGGGTCGCCGGTAGGAGATGGAGCGACACGAGTACGAACGGTCATTTAGTTCCTCTGGTCCGAATGATATTAATCAATCGCCAGATTATAACCGCGTCGGCACGACAGGCGTAAGCGATTTAGCTCAAACTGCAAATTCTAATTAGATTGTGTTATTACCGAGACTTAATACCGTAGCGAAAAAAATAATCGTAAAACAGTTGCATTGAACTGATAAAACGGCTCTTCTCCAACAGGTGCTCCCACAGTAATGTCACGAAAATTGCTGTAATCAAACTGGATGTAATCTGCACTCAGGTTGAGCTCTCCAGATGAAAAGAACGGCATAAACTTCATACCAAATTCATAGCTAAAACTCAAACCAAAAGAACTAGTGGTGAACGCCGAGAGTTCTTTATCTCGAGCTAAAAAATTCTGCGCCTGCATACGTGGAAATAAGTCGCTATAGAAATCAGCTTCTGTCTGCGTGTAATAGCGATATCGTACGTCCAGGGTAATACCTTCTAGTAAGGGATGTGTATAGGATATTTCACCGTTATCGGACACTATTCCCCAAGTGTCTGAAAAGTGTCGGTATTCAGCCTTCAGTGCTGCCCGATAAGGCAGGTAATAAACGCCGCGTAATGCTACAGCACTGCTCGTACGTGTATTGGGATATATTTCTGCCTCAAACCCAAAACCAAGAGCCGAGCTAGGATCAGCATAGCGAACGGTACGATAAGGATTATTCAAAAAACCTTCGTCGGTGATGCCGCTATAAGTGAGGTTCATTAATAAACTTTTGGTGATTACCTGGGAAAATGAAACACCGTAACTTTGACGATGCAGCTTCTCCGAAAATACGTCATCACCATTTCTACGCACAGTATCCGAGCCATAACCATAGGACAAACCCAAAGTACTCAAATCTCCAAAAAAATCCTGACTAATACCCAGATTAAAAGTGTCAGATGAATAGTCGTCCTCTTCACTGTTAGTCATGCTTAGTCCAAAAAAGGTCTTTCCACGCAAGTAATCTACGCCCACCGAGTACTCAGTTCTTTCCTCAGTATATTCGCTGGCAGTGGACATTACATCAATCGATGCACTGGAAATCATATCTACGTAGTAATTCGCCCACAGAGATACTTTATCCTTATAAGCTTTCCTAACCAAGATGGAAGGCCCATCGACTTTTACACCACCACCATCATAGCTGTGGTACATTGCATCTGCTCGGTCTTCAGGCAAAATAGCTGCGTGCATTAGAGAGCCGCCAATAAGTGATAAAACACTCACTAGTACTACATATTTGCGCTTCAATTTTGATCTACACATTCTGATTACAGGCAATCTGCTATTCAATTTAGTTACACCCACATCCACCACCAGAGCCACCTTCGGCACCCCGTGCACCTTCCCGCGCCTGATATACATGATGCATATAAGCCAGGGAAACGGGATCACGGTTAAAACTCATAATTGGGTCGGCCAGGTTGTTGCGCTCATATGGGCTAACCCAGGGTTTAAGTTCGAATGAACCACATCCACCCAGACCTGAAAATATTGACAATAATGTTATTGCTAGCACAATGCGCTTTAACCGTTTCATGGTTACTTCCTAAAAGTTAAATCCCGAAAGACCCGAATCTCTGAATCTATATCTTTAAATCCGAGTCTCTAAAAATAAACGCTAAGTCCACCAGTGAACTCAACGTTGTGCACTGTTTTACTGGTACCTAGCAGATCCGTAGAAAAAACATGATCTCTTGCTGCAACATGCATGGCCAACCAATCGGTAAGATACAATTCGTACCCTACCCCACCATTTATTGTGAATCGCTGGTCACCACCAAAGTCCGTAGCACCTGCACCAACAAGAAAGTAAAGCCTGCCTTTAATAGCCCACCTGGAACCGATAAATGATTCACCTGGCAACAAAGCATATCCAATAGACAGGTTGTAATAGGTTAGATCACGCTGATCATCGGTTAACAGGGTTGCGCCACCACTTAAAAGCTCAAAGCTGGTTTGACCCAATTCAGAGAGCGCATAGTTACCTTCAACAAAAAGACCTTCAGTAACGTGATAGGTTGCACGGATGCCGTAAACCAGATTGGTCCCAAAATCTTCTACATTTAATAATCCGGCGAAGCCACCGATCTGAAAGTTTTCGGTATCGAGTTTATCAACGTCAACATCCCTTCGATCAGGCTCTCGAACGACCAGCGGTTCAAGTTCCAATTCCTGGGGAGTCGCCGCCTGTATTGACTGGGGCATTAATATAAGAAGCAAACATAGTGTGCCAAAAGCTCTACACATGCGACCTAGAAAAATATACTGAATCCTGCTTTCCATTCGTCTATCTCGTCGTTGTCATCCCGACTAGTCAAAGCCGTATGCCGTTTATACTCGACTCGGAGAACGAAGCGTTGTGTTAGATATAAATTTGTACCAACACCTACATGTACGATCTCGTCCGTGCGATCTTCGGCCTGCACCACAGTCGTTTGTGGTTCGGTATGAATTATGCCTGTACCCAGCGTAAAAAAAGGTGACACACGCCACTCTGGAAAGGGGGACAGGGTTAGATTTACGTTACCCATATACCCGTCGGTAAAATTTCCGAGAATTTGCGTAGCCGATATCTGGGTGCTAATGCGGGGAGTCAGATAAAAACTTGCGAATGCAGTCAGTGTTGCAGCCCCTTCCAGATCTCCACCGATAAAACCCAGTTCCCAGCGACGCGTGCTAAATTGCTCAAGGCCTTCTTCGTTAACAATAACGGGGTCACCCGCCATATCTAGCGTACCACTCATATCCGATACATTAACCCAACCTTCTTTGACTCTATTTAGCTCAACAGTCCTGATTTTTACCCAATCAGTTTTACGCTTAATTAGCTGCACTTGATCACCCTGTTCTGCCACATAAAATTTTGGGTAACCTCGGCCAGGCCCCGTACGTAGCTCAATATAGGGATCAGATACGACAACCAGTGGCTCATAGCGCTTGGCATGGATGGCAGGCATCCAGGCGAGTACGGCCATAACCAGCAGGCCAGTAATTGCATGTTTATATTTGTTTTTTCTATACATGATCTTCATATCCATTTGCAGATCATTCGACGTCACTGCGGAACGTCGAAGGGATTATTATAATATTGCGCTCCGATATCCAACCACTCTGAAAGGAGTTTAAGTTCCACCTCAGCAAGCCGGCCATTGTGCGAGCCCTGAGGAGAGAACAGAGACATAAAGCGCGGACTAACATTCGCACCACCAACCGACAAGGAAGGCGTCACATTAATATTCACCAGTACCGGAATCGGCTGTCCCATGGCATCAAGTATCAAGTCTCCATTTTGGTCTAACTGGAACAACGGATTTCCGGCGCCATCAACAGCCTGAACAAGTGTATCCAGTAATACACCATTAAGTATTTCCTGTTCCTGGTCGTTAAATAACAACTCACGGTAACTATTAAAATGATCTGGTTGATCTGAAGATAGTCCGTCTGTCAGGTCCAGTTGAGCTGCAGGAATTTGCACCACGCCCATTGCATCCGCCGGCGAGTGACAGGTATTACAGGTGTTGTCTGCCAGTAATACCTGAGGGTCATTGGGATCAAAGACGCGACGGTCTACAGCAAATATTGGATGAATGATGGCTTCATAATTAACAACTATCCTGCAATTGCCCTGCCAATTGGTGATGCATCCCGGTTCAATAGGCGCAGGTGTTTGCAGGTCATTATAGTTATATGCAAAGCCAACATCTTTAGCGCGAGCATTAGGGTCTGTCCAGACATCATCAAATACCAGATTCGGATCCGGCTCAGGCACACCGTTAATCCGGGTATACAGCTCAGCCATGCTTTCTCCGGCATTGGCAAATAGTGCAGGTTCGGTATTTGGAAAAGGTACACCATCTGCCGCAGCGCCGGGATTTGCCGATGGTGCTTCTGCATCCCGTCGACCATGAGGCTCCAGCGCCTGAGCAGTATGGCAGCCACTACATGTTACTTCCTCACCCGGCCTCAACTGTAGCCAATTTTGATGGCGTGGCGAAATACGGCGGCCATTCGCATCCAGCACACTAACAGCGAACGCTATATTTGCAGGAATTTTTACCTTAACAGAACCGTCTGGTTCAATATCGGCATAGCCAATTATCTCACGCATCAATTGTGCGGAACTGCGTCCAAATGAGCGACCATTCAGATCTACCAAATCGTCATCCGGTATAGAAACTGCTTTAACAATCCTCAAGAATCGCGCCGGTCTCTCTGCTGCGCTGGTCTGAAGCGGGTCGCTTAAAGCAGCCAAATCAACACTGGATACACCAGCAAAATCGTAGACACTGCGAATGTGTAATATACCAATGTCTTCGTCAAAAAGGTCGATATCAACATCTACACCTGGTTGAGCATCAAGTAATACCAGTGGTGATGTTCGATCTTCCATAACAACAGCATCAGTAAATGCCATGTCTTCTTCCGGCAAGACGATAGGCTGCTGAGTCCCACCTACAGGATCAAACATCCACACGCCGTACAATGGAGCGGCTTCAGCAAGTTCTCCGGCATCCAGCAACTCATCAGTACAGGCTACAATTCGTGGTGCTTGCGGGTCGGTAATATCGTCCAGCAAACGACACTGGCTCCAAGCGGCAACAAAACGATCTGATCCATCATTTAAGGGATAAACACTGGCAAAACGTCCTCTGGGTGAAGGGTCCCCATCCAGTCTGATTACACCAGATACAAGAGACTCCTGAGCACCATTAGGTAAGCCCGCATTGCTAAATGTGGGCATCTCATCATCGATATATGCTTTTGTATCAATTGCCACCAAATCCGCACCTACTGTGGCTTGCCCACGTGATGCACGCAGTAATACCAGAATACGCCCATCAGGCAGTTCCTGGGGACGCGTAAACTCAACGCGCTCCCCGTTTGGTCCAGTTTCGTGACTATGAACACCATATAGTAATTGTTGGTCGCTACCGTCAGGATTCATGGAATACAAACTGATACGATCAAGATTTGCGACCTGGTCCCAGCGACTATATACAACCCGCCCATCAGACATAACAGCAGGATCCATGTCATGACTCTGATTATAAGAAATTTGATGAACATCCGATCCATCGTCATTCATAACATGCAAGGTCAAAGCAGGATTGTCCCGTCCCTCTTCAAAAGCTGGAAACTGTGGCTTTCCTTCATCTAGCAAAATCGCGCCGGATTGTCGCTGGCGAGTAGAGGTAAATAATATCCTGCCATCAGGAAGAAATTTTGGTGAAATATCTTGTCCGGCTTCAGCAGTGAGATCTGATGAAATTATTCGTGACAAAACATCCTGAGTTTGGTCATACAACCAAATATTCCAAGTTGGCTGTTCATCATCGTCCAAATCTGGATCTTCCGGTGCACGCATTGCAAACAGTAATTTTGTACCGTCAGAAGATGCATTCAAATCCTTAACATCATATAGCGGCGCCTCACCACTTTCCTGATCGGGAAAAACCCCGCCAGTGATGAGTATTTCTGGTGCGCTTGCTGATGCCATGTCTCTCATCCATA
>JAHRWB010000084.1 GCA_019090385.1 Pseudomonadales bacterium
CCAAAGCTAAACAGAGGTGTGACTATACAGATCAATTTCGTTATGGGTAAGTATGCCTACTACTCGATTAATCATTGGGGCACTGGTGTGGGTGATACACAATGCTTCAAGCCCGCTTTTATTCAGTTCTTGTACGGCTTCCAATAAGGTAGCTTGAATGCTCACAGAAGCTAGATCCATTCGCATTCCGGGTATTTCCATAAGATCCACTATTTTTTTGTCTGGAACAAGCTCACTTTCCGGCTTGCTTGCGGAGGTGGAATTTGTAGTGTTTGAGTCGAGATTTGCATCCGCCAGAAGCGGTGGTGCTGCATTCATAGAATCTATATGCAGCACGAGATCCCGGGTAGCCAGGACGCAAGCGGGTTGTGAATTTACCATCACGACAATCATGCCAGGGTTGTTTTCTAGTGCAGTTTGCGCTTCCTGCAGGCTGATAATCTGATTGAGTACGACTATGTCCCGCCTCATAACGCTGGCCACCCCGGCTCGCTGTAAATGCAAGGTCAGCGGATCAGGAGGATATTGCAGTCCCAGTGTATGCAGCGTTGTTAGAACAATGGATTTTTTCTTGAAGAGTTCGCTGGTAGTCATGGTGGCGGCAACGATTATCAACATGGCGGGTAAAATTATGTTTGGGTTGGCGGTGAGTTCCAGTACTGTCATTAGCGCCGCCAAGGGTGCCTGGAGTACTGCGGCCATCATTGCGCTCATACCCAGCATGACGTAAAAACCGGGGGAAGCAGCTTGCTCCGGTATTAATCCCGAAATGATCAATCCCAAAATGCCACCCAATGATGCACCGGTTACCAGGGTTGGGCCAATGATGCCGGCTGGCAAACCCAGGCCAACAAAAGCAGAACTGGTGACAATTTTAAGTACGACTATGGTGCCCAATGTGATGAAAGACAACTGCCCCAGCATCGCAGCGTTGACGGTATCATAGCCGATTCCCAGTACTGCAGGGGCGATCATGGCAGCAGTACCGGTGATCAACCCTGCGATAATGCCACGTTGCCAGAAGGGCAAACTGTTCAGTTTGGCGAAAGCCTGAAGTAAATTGATAAACCCCGCTGCGGTTGCGCCAATGATGATACCTGCAACAATTACGTAAGGGATTTCTACCAGTGACTGCATGCTGAGTTGAGGCACGATAAACGCAGGGTCTGCACCGTAAGTTAATCGAGTGATCAGGGTAGTGGTGACAGCGGCTAGAATGACAGGAATGAAACTGGCAATGCTGTACTCCATCACGATAACTTCCATTGCGAAAATAACCCCGGCAACAGGTGTATTGAAAGAACCGGCAATTGCCGCCGCGGCTCCGCAGGCGACCAAGGTACGAATGCTATTATTAGGCAGTTTAAAGAATTGTCCCAGCAAACTGCTGGCCGCGGCACCCAAATGAATGGCTGGGCCTTCACGCCCGGCTGATTGACCGGTAATCAGTGCAAAGGCGCCAGCAAGAAATTGAACCAGCGCATTTTTAAGGGGTAAATGACCCTGGTGACCTCCCAGTCGCTCCAGCACGTGCACAATGCCTGCCCGAGTGTCCTGTGCCGGCATAAAAGTAAGTAAGAGCCCCAGTATTGACGCCCCAAACAGCGGGAGAAAAAATTGCAACTGTTTGGATAAACCTTCGAAATTTTCGTTGTGCCCTGGCAGAAATTGATCCAGTGTGAGTTCGATAGTTATGCGAAACAACAGAATGACCAGGCCGGTGACACAACCTGTTATTAGCGCCAGTACGGCAAGTTGCGGTAGGGCGTCGACGGAAGCGAGTTGAGCTCTAAAAAAATCGAGTGAAAGTCTTGAAGGCCGAAGCATACAACATTGTACTTACAGGTGGCCGAAGGAGCTAGACTATTGATATGAGTTCGTTACAGTGCTGATTTGAATATATCGGTTTTAATGGAGTGAATAGAAACTAATATGAAGTTAACTGCGGCAAATTTGGAAGCGATAGTTTTAAGGCGAAAACAAATTAATCGGTGGCAGATTATCTTGTTTTTGATACTGATCTGCGCCATACCGGCCAGTTATTATCTGGGCACGCATGATTCTGGAGAAACGCTCTATAGTCCGCAGGGAGCGGGTAGTCCGGAAGCAGATAATCTGACGTTGAGGAGGGAGCTGGCTGATCTGCGATTGGCTCGAGAGGTAGATGCTGGCGCTGAAGAACAATTACAGCAGACGATAAAAAAGTTGCATGATCAAAGCGCCGAAATCAGCGAAGAGCTGAGTTTTTATCGAGGTTTGATGGCTCCTTCGGAGAATCAGAAAGGGCTGCGCATAGAAAAGCTGACATTGGAAGAAAATTCCGATGCCAGCAAGGCTGAATTTAGGCTTATGCTTACACAAATAACCGATAGACGCGATTGGGTGCAAGGAACGGTAAGTATTGATGTCATTGGTATTTCAGAGGGTATGCAGCAAGTGTTATCCCTCACAGATTTTAATAATGAACAAGCGTATCCTTTTAAATTCAAATTCAGGTATTTTCAGGATTTTAGTGGAATTTTGACTATGCCGGAGGCCTTTACCCCACAGCAGATATTGGTAACAGCAGTTAGCGTTGGTAAAAAGGGTAAACGTTTACAGCAGAAATTTAATTGGAATGATTTGACCAGAAAACTTGGAGCAGGATGATGATAGACAAAAAATCGAACAAAAAAATGGGTAAGGGCGCTACCCTTATTGCCGATAATACCTTGGTTAAAGGGGATATCGAGTTTGATGATCAGCTATTCGTCAATGGTGCGATAGAGGGTAATGTTTTTGCCAACGCGGAAAGTAATGCCACACTGGTACTAAGTGACATAGGGTCAGTGACAGGGGAAATAGACGTTCCCTACGTTGTTTTAAATGGCACCGTTAACGGAAATGTGCGAGCCGGTGTCAGAATAGAATTAGCCGATCAAGCCCGGGTTACGGGCAATGTGTATTATAAGCTGATTGAAATGCAGCTGGGTGCCAAAGTAGATGGCCAGTTGGTGTTTGCTGAGGACAATGAGTCTGGCAATGTGCACCGCCTGCGTAAGAGCGCGGATGCTCAAAGTAGTGATGGAGATTAATACCTGGGGCAATTATTTGTGGGTGTTATGCCACAGATTTGCATAATAGCAAGACAGTTCCCATAATCGGCCCTCAAGTGAAATTATTTTAGTGTGACAGAGTATGGTATCGGATATAGATTTTTCTGTTTCAGCTGTCAATAAGGTCAAGCAGTTGATTGAGGAAGAGGGCAATAAAACCCTTAAGCTACGCGTATTTATTAGTGGCGGCGGTTGTTCGGGCTTTTCCTACGGATTTACCTTTGATGAAACAGCGGCCGAAGATGATGCAATTATAGAGCGGGACGGCATCGCTTTGCTGGTGGACCCAATGAGTTACCAGTACCTGGCAGGTGCAAAAATAAGTTACGAAGAGAGTCTTCAGGGAGCACAATTCCTGGTTGTCAATCCCAATGCATCTGCTACCTGTGGATGCGGCAATTCCTTTGCGATCTGAATTTATTGCTTCTGCGCCGACCGCTTCTTCTGCGGGTTTTATGTCCATTGTTCGTGTGTTTACCTGGCTTGTCACTATAGTCCTTTGGCACGTTTCAGTATTTGCTGAAGATAATCCAGCGCGGCAGGATGAGCCATCGGAAAATACATCGATATCTCGCTATGCAGAAATCGCACCTCAGAGCGAAGAAGATGTTGTGGAGTTGCTTGATCGTATTTCAGAATACGCCCAGACCGAACGTTTGTTTGACGATCCGATTGTAGTAATGTTGCATGGTGCAGAAGCGCGAGTATTTACCCGGCGCAATTATTCAAGCTACCGTTCTGTGGTGGATTTGGCCAAAAGGCTGGATGCTGAAGGCGTTATTGATGTGCAGATCTGTGAGGTCTGGATGTCCAAAAATGGCATGGAGGCCAAAGAAATGGCCGATTTCATAAAACCTGTACCGTATGGTGTAGGTATCATCGAGGATATGGTGGAAGCTGGCAGCATCCAATTTTAATTGAGCTGGGATTCTTGTTTTCGGAACGTTTAGCTACGAGCTTTTAACTTAAGGAACTAGAGCAACTTGCTGTTGCTTGTGGCTGTTCAGCAAATCAAACATCTTGTCAGCTTTAAGCGAGAACTTATTCTGCTCGCTGGCAGTAATGGCGTCAGCCTTGGGTAGCTTGATTGTTCGTGGATTTTTATGTACCCCGTTTACCAGAAATTCGTAATGTAAATGTGCACCCGTTGCCCAGCCCGTTGATCCTACATATCCAATGACCTGTCCCTGGTTTACCTTTTTTCCTCTGCGAATGCCACGAGCGAATTTTGAGAGATGCAGGTATTTTGTTTGGAACTGCTCGCCATGCTGGATAAACACATAATTGCCATTTGGGCCGCTTTTGCTGGCAGCAACAATTTTGCCGTTGCCCGCAGCAAGAATGGGTGTGCCGGTTGGGGCGGCATAATCAATGCCGCGGTGTGGCGCTATATGTTTTCGAACGGGATGCAATCTACGTGGGTTAAAGTTTGAGCTTATACGTGAAAATTCTACGGGTGCGCGCAAAAAAGCTTTGCGCATGTTATCTCCGTTGGGGCTGTAGTAATCGCTTTCACCTGCGCTGTTAGTATAACGAACGGCTTTGTAGGTATCATTCTGATTTTTGAATTCTGCTGCAAGAATTTGACCGTATCCGAGAAATTCATTGTCCAAATAAAGTTCCTCGAATATCACATGAAATTGATCATTTTTACGTATGTCCAAAACAAAATCGATGTCCCATTGGAATATGTGGGCCAGGCGCAGAGTGAGGTCATCGTTAAACCCTACACGCTGGCCGGCTAAAAACAGGGAACTGTCTATAATTGCATGTTGGTATACGATATGCGGATCTGGCTCGCGGTCTATTAACGTCGCTTTGAAGGTATCTCCGCTGCGTTTGAAGGTTAGGCTCTGTAGAAGACTGGGTTTATAGGTGAGTCGAACCAGTTCATTTTTAGTGTTGATTAAAAATTCGAGGTCATGGCCTGGGTAAATACGCTGTAAGCGTTTAGATAGTTTATCGCTATCCAATACCAGCTGTAGTTGCTTGGCTGGAATGTCCAGTCTGGAAAAAATACTGGCCAGGCTATCTCCGGGCCTTACTTTTTCAATCTTATTCTCGAGTAGCCGGGTATTTTTGCGGTCCCACACGCTGTTCGAGGTGTCGGTGCTCGGCTTTGATAGCGCTTTTGGAGACACTGTTCCTGGCGACGATAGAGAAGATCTTGGTGGCAGTAGAGAAGAGGCTATTTTCGGTACTTGTTTGATCGGCTTTGCATGGGAAGGTGAAAGCAATATACCTGCAGAAATTTCTTTTGCTCTCATAGAATCGGCTGGTCGCCTGGATTCGGACTTGATTTGCTGAAGTACCAGCTCGGTAGTGTAACGCTCACTGTCCCCGTTTTCGGATTCTTTGTTACCCAAAAAATAGAAAGCTAGGCAGGCCATGATTGCACCGGCCAAACATAGGTGGGGCAAGGGGTAGTTAGTTGGTGTGCGAAAAGGTGGCATAGAAAACTGTTCAAAAACCGTATCTTACGGCATGTTTGTCAAGGATTTATTGTTTGAGAATGCAATATACGTAGTTCGTGTTGCTAGTGCAAAAGCAATTTAGATTTTTTTTGCCAAAGAGTTCGTGTTTTATGCTCTGGCAGTACCTATCGCTGCGGGTTTGGCTTTGATAGTGTGTGTTTTCGTTTTTTTACGGTGATATAAGGGCTACATGCATGCAGCAATCTTTTCTGGAAAATATGATAGAACAGGGTCTGACTGCTCAGATTTCTGACCCGGGAAAACTAGGGGCACATCTGGCATCGGGCATGCGCACACTGTACTGCGGTTTTGATCCTACGGCAGACAGTTTGCATATTGGAAACCTGGTTCCATTGCTGGGTTTGCGAAGATTCCAATTAGCAGGACACAGGCCTATCGTGCTGGTGGGTGGTGCGACTGGGCTTATTGGCGATCCTTCGTTCAAAGCTGATGAGCGTTCGCTGAACGATCGTGACGTAGTTGCTGAGTGGGCTGAAAAAATTAAACTTCAGGTTTCACCATTTGTGTCTTTTGGTTCAGATTCGAACGCAGCCATAGTGGTCAATAATCTAGATTGGACCAAAGACATGGATGTCATCGGTTTTCTGCGAGATATAGGCAAGCACTTTTCTGTGAATGCCATGATGCAGAAGGAATCTGTCCGTTCACGCTTGAATACTGCAGACCAGGGTTTATCTTTCACTGAGTTTAGCTACATGGTTTTGCAATCCATGGATTATATGGAGCTTGCCAGGCGTTACGAATGCACGCTACAGATCGGTGGCAGTGATCAATGGGGCAATATTACCAGCGGCATGGACCTTGTGCGAAGGACCTTGGCTAAAGAGGCCTACGCACTAACTCTGCCTCTGGTTACAAAAGCTGATGGCACCAAATTTGGTAAGACTGAACTGGGTACCATATGGCTGGATGCCAAAAAAACGTCTCCTTATGCTTATTATCAGTTTTGGTTGAATACTGCCGATGCGGATGTTTCTCATTATCTCCGTATATTTACTTTCTTGCTTGCTGAGCAAATGGCTGAACTTGATAAAGCAACTGTTGCAAATCCTGAGCGCAGAGATGCGCAGCGAATGCTTGCTGAACAGCAGACTCAGCTTGTGCATGGTAATAGCGGATTGGAATCAGCCCAGCGTATTTCTAAGGCGCTATTTGGCGGGGGTTCATCTGGAGAGCTAACTGAGTCGGATCTTGCGCAGCTGCAGTTGGACGGCATGGATACAGTAAACATTGAAAAAACGGATTTAGCATCTGTGTTGGCAGATTCACCACTGGCTCAGTCCAAGAGTGCAGCCAGGCGGCTGGTAACTTCTGGCGGTGTTAAAATTAATGGGGTGGTCGCAGCATCCGCAGACGTCGAACTCTCTAAAAGCAGTGCTTTATATGGTAAATATCACATCATTCAGCGTGGAAAAAAGCACTGGTGCCTGGCCATATGCAGTGCTTTGTGAAGATTTGATTAACTAATTTTGCCTATTTTATAAATACCTCTTGCACACGTTAAGACGATGCGTATAATGCTGCTCCCTCGGCCTTGGGGGGTAACAACAAGGTCTGCTCTTTAACAGTTTTATACAAGCCATTCGTGTGGGCGCCCTTGGTCAGAAATAGACCATTATATGAAAGTTGAGTTAACGATGGATACGCCCTATCTACTTGCTTTTGAAAAGTCTTCGGACCTTTTTTGAGCGGGGAAATAGGAAATTGAAATCGTGCTGTTTTTAAACTGAAGAGTTTGATCATGGCTCAGATTGAACGTTGGCGGCAGGCCTAACACATGCAAGTCGAACGGTAACAGCAGGAGCTTGCTCCTGGCTGACGAGTGGCGGACGGGTGAGTAACGCGTAGGAATCTACCCAGTAGCGGGGGACAACCCGAGGAAACTCGGGCTAATACCGCATAAGCTCTACGGAGGAAAGAAGGCCTCTATTTATAAGCTTTCACTATTGGAGGAGCCTGCGTCGGATTAGCTAGTTGGTGGGGTAAAGGCCCACCAAGGCAACGATCCGTAGCTGGTCTGAGAGGACGACCAGCCACACTGGGACTGAGACACGGCCCAGACTCCTACGGGAGGCAGCAGTGGGGAATCTTGGGCAATGGGGGAAACCCTGACCCAGCCATGCCGCGTGTGTGAAGAAGGCTCTAGGGTTGTAAAGCACTTTCAGTGGTGAAGAAAAGTTGACGGC
>JAHRWB010000085.1 GCA_019090385.1 Pseudomonadales bacterium
AACGAATGGTATATCTGCACTCGCGAGGGTATAGGTGTTGGCCCATACGAGACCGAACTTGTAGCCAGGTCTCGCGCCGACGAACTGATAAAACGTCTTGGACCCCTAAAATCCCAGGACGATATAATGGCAGCTATTCGAAACTTTGTGTTCGAAACATCCGGCCTTGAAGAAGAACGACAAGCATCCTAGCATAGAATTTATTTGCTCCACGCATTCGAGTAATAGTGTCAGTTCCTAGTATATTCACGCATCACTAAAACGTGCTTTCGTTCCTGAAATCGATTAAAGTCTGCCTGCATTATTCTGACATCATCACTTGCCAGTATCACTTGGAGAGCACTTGAACGCGCCTGAACACTCTAACGAAATAACTACGCCAAACACCAATGAGCAATTCAGCGACTTCGAGAGGTACTACGCCCTGGCAGTTTTGACTTTCGTCTATATATTCAATTTTGTAGACAGGCAAGTTCTCGCTATTCTACAAGAGGGTATAAAAGTCGACCTCGGCCTATCTGATACCCAACTAGGCTTGCTGTCGGGGTTAAGTTTCGCGCTTTTTTACGTCACCTTTGGCATACCCATAGCACGCATCGCAGACAAAGGTGTTCGTCGTAATATTGTAGCGCTAGCAATAGGCACCTGGAGTTTCATGACGGTTTTATGTGGCTTCACACAAAATTTCTGGCAATTGCTTGCAGCACGCGTCGGCGTGGGTATCGGTGAAGCAGGTGGTAGCCCTCCAGCTCACTCAATGATATCGGATTTGTTTCCCCCGGAGCAAAGAGCCACAGCGCTCTCTGTATACTCTACAGGCATCAATTTCGGCGTCTTGCTCGGCTTTGTTATAGGTGGTTTGGTAAACGACCTCTTCGGCTGGCGACTGGTGTTTTTTATCGTTGGCGTACCCGGTATTTTACTGGCCTTTCTGGTTCGCTTCAGCCTGCGCGAACCACCCCGCGGCATGTCGGAAAACATACAAGTAACTGAGAGCGCCCCGCCCGTCCGAGAAGTATTCGATATACTGAAATCACGTAAGTCATTTCGTCATATAGCGCTTGCCGCCGGGCTGCATGCCTTCGTCGGGTATGGCATCCTCCAATGGTTGGCATCTTTTATGATTCGTACCTACGACCTGCAAGGTACGGCTGAAATAGGCCTTTGGTTGGGCTTAATTTATGGCCTATCCGGTGCCATCGGCACGTTTTTCGGTGGCTACCTATCGGACAAGCTTGGTAAAAGAGACAAGCGTTGGTACCTTTGGATTCCAGCACTTGCAACATTTGTTTCGGTGCCGTTTTTACTCTTTGTCTTTCTCTTGGATAATTACTCTCTAGCCCTGTGGATTTACATTGTTCCGTCCTTCTGTGCGGCGATGTACCTCGGCCCGACTCTGGCCATGACACACGGTATTGTTAGCTCGCGCATGCGAGCCCTGGCCTCAGCTATACTCTTCTTCGTGCTGAATCTAATCGGTATGGGCATGGGACCATTTTTAACAGGTGTACTCAGCGACCTGCTGGAACCCAGTTATGGAGATCAGTCCCTACGGTATGCTCTGGTGTGCCTGGTATTTGTTTATATTTGGAGTGGCGCTCACTACCTTATTGCTTGCAAGAGCCTCAGAGAAGACCTTGCCAATGCGCCGGCTTAAGCACTCACCTTGAAGAACTGATCAGGCAGATCAGTTTTTGCGCCAACATCATGTCGCTGAAAAAGAGGTACACTTTGCTTGGCACCCAAATCTAAACAACCGTCATTTTCAGGCAATTGGCTTGTGCCGGTAAGCAATGCCCTTGCTTTGCCCGCCTCGGGCAGATTTAAAAAATCCACAAATGCTGACTCATCAGCCAATCCAATGGGCGATGGATTAGCCGCACTGACAACATAATTCAATATATAATGGTCGCCATCTATAACTAATCCCAAGCTGGTAACCTGTACATCAATCAGCTTACGGTTTCTATGATGAAACTGGGTCCTGAGACCCACACAGGCCCCATGATCAATTACCAGTTGTTCTTGTAAGGACCAGTCAACCGGGTTTGTCCACAATCCATACAGACCCTTTGAACAATTAAGGAAATCCCGGGGCGTTGTTCCCCACCGGCTATAAGTAACATGGTTAGCAGCCAATACAATGTGTCTGTTTCTTGCGTAAATAAACACACTGCCGTTGCTAGAATTCATAAGCGGTAAGGAGGATAGTATTTTTTCTATCATTTTATTTGCTATACCCGAAGCCTTCTCTGATTTTCTCTAACTGCTTGTTTTCCTCATATCGCTGCTCGCCAATCCTTAAACTCCACCCCGGAAGCTTCCGCTCCCTGACGCTACTTGTAGAGAGCTACTTGTAAAAAGCTACTTGTAAAGAGCTAGGACGTAATGCAAAAGCAAAAGATGCCCCAAGAGTATCCCGTGACACCCCAGTCCATATGGCAGCATCACGGAACAACCTTCCTTGGCAGCATGTAGTCCATCCTTGGTCCGAGGAACATGCACAATAGATAATGCACAATGCATGCCAAATTAGGTGGCACTTGCATTTTTTAATCTTTTGACTCAAATATAGATGGAATATGTCAATGTAATGACCAATGGATACCACTTCCAAGCACCTCTAGCCTGGTGTGTGCCAATGCACAGAAAATATTCAGCCCCATATTTCATCGTCCGTAAAAGACGAACGCGCGTCATAATTGACGATTGACCTGGTTGCATGGATAAGTGAAGCTATCTATGGGGAAAATAAGAACATGTCCGAAACAGCGCATCAAGAATCAGTACAGCAGCTCGCCAGCCTGTATAAACTGAACAATAATTTATCCGAAGCCAAAAACTTTAATAGCGGTTGCCAGATATTTTTGGCCGCGCTTATGGATTTCATTGATATCCGCCTCTCCTCTGGCTCCTACGCTATGGATACGCATGTAAGGCGCGGCATGATCCACCGCAGAAGTAATAAGGGTTACGATGCGCTAGTTTCACTGGACAGAGCATCTGACAATGCTCATTGGCTACGGCCCTCTACCAGTGCCTGGCGCTGGCTTGAAACCTCTGGAAAAACCATTGCCATTGATCTCACCACAGGTATCATTTGCTGGCCTGGAGAACCAAACAAGGAAGATATCCGAACAGAAAACGAAATGCAGGCCAGCAGCGAAACCCAGTATCGAATGCTTGACAGGGATACCACCCACCTACTTGCACTACCTTTTCAGGAAGAAGCATCACAAAATACAGGCATGATTTCAGTGGAGGTCACCTGTCGACCCGCCATAGGGGACCTAAACTTCTGGGATGCTTGCATAGAATATTGTGAACTCCTGACTAACTTCGCTGCACCCAGAATTATAAACCTACCACGCACCACAGACTATGTTTCTGATTACGAAGATAATTTTTTACCCGTGGTTGGTCGCAAAATGCAACAAATGTTGCAGTTCATAAAGCCTTTTGCGGGACAAAGAGAAACCCTGCTGATATCCGGGCCCTCCGGTGCAGGGAAAACCAGACTTGCTCGTTGGTGCCATGAACAGTCACCGGTAAATCACAGTATTTTTGAAACCGTCGATTTGTTAGCGGTTCCAGACGATATGCAACTTCCTGAACTCACGGGCTGGAAACGAGGCTCCTTTACCGGCGCATTACACGATTACACGGGAGCACTCGAGCGCGCGGAAGGCGGCACACTGCTGATAGACGAACTCGACAAACTATCACTTAAAGCACAAGCAGGCTTACTACAGATACTCGAGTCTGGTGAATACCGCCCCCTGGGTTCATCCGGCGTGGCCCGGCAGGCCAATGTTCGCTTTATAGTAGGAACCAATGTTGATTTATCTGAGGAAGTAAAAGCCAAGCGTTTCAGACAGGACCTGTTCTACAGAATAAATGTTTTGCCGGTCAGTTTGCCTGGATTGGAGGAGCGGGTTGACGAAATCGGCAGTTGGGCAAATTATATGGTTCAACAGCACCATGAAAAATATGGTAATGCAAATACTTCTCCATGCAAAGTTGCAGCAAGCGCCTCATTAAGACTAGGGCAGCAAAGCTGGCCTGGTAATCTCAGACAATTAAACAATGTGATAAGGCGCGCATACAGCATTGCGGCCTCCACCCAAAATGCTCAAACTGAAATTATTATTCGTCTGGATGATATAAACAAAGCGCTTTCGCTGGACGGTAATGAGAAACCTTCAGATTTATTAAGCGCACTAACACTTGCTGCAACAGCTTTTGTAGACGAGGCAATGAAATCAAAGCATCAGCATGTACAACTGAAGCTGGAACACACTCAAGCATTTACCGGCTTGGTCCTGCAAACTGCCATCAACCGTCTGGAAACCAGAAAGGCCGCCTATTTACTGTTTGGTCGTGAAGCACAAATAGAAAACCGTAACTATAACCGTGAAATAAAACGCGCCTTAGACCAGTTACAGTTATTACTTGACTATATGGGGATCGATGCCAGAGATGTTTTGACCCAAAACGAACCCTATAACTAACTAACATGTTATCCATACCTGAGCCCCATTTCATAGATGATTACCAATTGTTAGATATTATTGGCGAAGGCTCCACAGGTATTGTTTACAAAGCACGCCACACAAACATTAAGGATCACCCAGATCAAAGGCTAGAACCCCTTCATAAGGACGTGGCGCTAAAGATAACACGTGAATATGACATCAGGCTCATAGAGAGCATGCGGGCAGAGACAGCAGCCCTGTTAAGTGTAAAACACCCCGGTCTGGTACGAATGCTGAAATATGGTGAGACGAACGGACTACCCTGGTACAGCATGGATCTACTGCCAAAACAATCGCTTCGAGAATATTTACTATGTCAGCCAGAACAGAGACTATCCTTATCCAGAGCCGCAATACTTATATTTGAACTTTCCGAAATTCTTTCAGTTATTCATGCTAATGGCTATGTCCATGGTGACCTAAAACCAGAAAATGTATCGATAGATACATCAGGTCATCCGATACTTGGGGATATGAATCTGAAGCTCGAAGGATCCCGCAGCGATCAACTTGGTACACTTCAGTATGCAGCACCAGAACAGATCAGAGGCGAGGCGCTAGACGCTCGCTGCGATATTTATGCCCTGGGAAACATGATCTTTGAAATATTGAGCGGAGCCACGCCTTTTGCTGAATCCAAGCACCTGCTAACAGACCAGCTGCAAACCAAAGCCCCTCTATATTTCGATGATAGCAACAACAAATTAACAAATGTCATGCATTTCGTTTCCTCGATGCTGGAAAAAGCGAAAGACCAACGCTTGTGCTACACCGGCGATGTCATGCATTTTTTCAGGAAATACGCTGATACCGCACTGCACAGCCGAAATATCAGCCCCGCTCACCTCTATCAACCATCACTGGCTGGACGAAACACGCAGTTACTTGAGTTTCGAAAATATTCTGACAAAGCCACCTGTGGCACCTTCTACCTGATAAAGGGGGAAAGTGGCGTGGGGAAATCAGCTTTTGCACACAGACTAACAATGCTGTTTGAGGATGCCGGCTGGTATGCTCTAAAAAGCGAGGCAAAATCAGACAGCGCTGCACTCGGACTATTTGAACCCATCCTGCAACAAATAGTTGATTACTGCTGGGCGGAAGGTCCATCGCTTACCCAACAAATATTCAGCACGAATGCGCGTACCCTGGCACTCTATTTACCCTCAATAAAAAATTTACCGGGTCTCGATTTAAGCCCTTCGCCCCGATTATCCGCTGAAACAGCGAGGTGGTCAGTATTCAATGACCTGGAAAATGTATTACTTAACTTTTCCGGTCAAAAACGAATTTCTCTGATACTAGATGATTTGCAATGGGCAGACGAAATGTCCATCGCTTTTTTGGCTCAGCTCACGGCTAATGAATCTTTTTTTAAAGATATTTTGATTATCGGACTCCATAGAAATGAACAATCACCGTATCTGGAACGTTTATTGACAACCGAGTCAATACTTCAACGCCACATCACCCCTCTGGACAAGCAATCCATTTCACAAATGGTCGAGGAAATCCTGGTTCAAAAGCCTCCCCCTAGTAGTTTGGTCAACCATATCGCGAAACACGGGGGCGGCAGCCCGCTGTATGCAATCGAATATATCCACATAGCCCATATGACGGGTAACTTAAGCCGTATTGCCTCGAATAGCTGGGAATACAAGCCAAATACGTCGATATCGTCAGACGACACAGATATTCATAAAGTTATTCATATTCATATCAAATCACTATCAACAAAGACCCGAAAATTTGCATCGGTAGCAGCACTATTAGGTAAAGAGTGTAACACTACTCTGGTTACACAAATTACTCAGTACTGTGACGAGCATGTCCAGCAGGCGCTGGATGAAATGTGGCGCACAAGAATTCTGGCTTATTCTGGCCACCAGAGAATTCGCTTCAGTCATGACAGGTATCGGGAAATACTTATTGAAACCCTTAGCAAATCAGATGCGATAACATTACACGGAGAGATTGCGCAAACCCTTGAATTTAGAGTAGAGACCGATCATCAGGGGGGCAATATGCATACCATTGCAGCACACTGGGACGCAAATGGAAATACCCAGCGAGCTACAATATATCACGAACATGCGGGTAACTTTGCCCATGCTCGGCTCGACTATCAGAATGCTGTGGAACACTTCCGTGCAGCGTTAAGACGTAGCGACTTAAAAAGTGCCGCGCGGGGAAACCTAAAGCTTAAGCTAGGGGTGTCGATTTATGGCACCGGCGAGCTCGGTGAAGCGGAGATACAAGTCAAAGCGTCACTCAAAGATCTGGGACTTGTGATTCCCGAAAAAATAGGCACAATAAATTTGTTCGCCGCTATTCTGAAATTCCTATGCGGAAGTAAGTTTATTATGCGTCTGCCAGAAAGCCAGGCAGAAGATATTATCCAGGCTTCCGTTTTTATGGCCGAGCGCTATTTTTTCGCCAATAATTTTGTTTCTTTTCTGACCATGGCATTTATCGCGATAGCACACAGTAAAGCAGCCGATAGTGAATACACCAGTCGCCCCTATGCACACCTCGGTTTTGCAGCCAGTGTGAAACAACTACACAAAATATCCAAATACAGCCTTAATAAAGGCGAACAAATTGCCAAGCGTTTCAACAATAGTAGTGACCTTGCCTATGTTCGCTTAGCCCGCTCGCTGGGCTACGCTTGTTCTGGTGACTGGCGTTCAGTGCACGATACTTCACTCGAGGCGATAGAAGCGCTCGACTCTGAACTCGACCCCGCGCACTATGAAAATCATGCATCCTGTCTGGCCTCTGCCGCCTTCCATACTGCCCGTTTCAGCGAACACATTTACTACACAACCAGCCTGGCGCAGATTGCAGAAAAACGAAACAATCTCCAGCGATCTGCCTGGGCATGGGTTTTTTTTGCCCGCCAGCTATTTTGGGAACAGAAGTATGTACAAGCAATCGAACTACTGAAAAAAGCAGAAACCACTGAGGCAGGTGATACGGATGGTTTTCTCGCCTATATGACACCTTCACTAATGGCAATTGTGCACCTTCGAAGTGGCGATACCGAACAGGCGCAAAGTTATGCTATCAAGGCCCTGGGTAAATTCGGTGAATCTGGCGAAACCAACTATTTAGTACGCGATGCATTTATGGCCACAGCAAGTGTTTTTCATGAGTTAAATCTAGGCACACAAGAAAAACAGGCTATCAACTACCTGTCGCATTTCTCCAAGGATTTTCCCATGGCCACAACCATGGCAAAACTCTACAAGTACCGCTCCCGACTACGTTCCGCACCTTTTCTGAAAAAACTCATCACTCTGATAAACCAAAGTGAAATGCCACTGGATCTCTTAACATTACATAGTATCTGCCTAAGAGATGACATTGACATATCTCCAGAGTTCGATCAGCAAGTAGTTTCTATTAGAAAAAAATTGGGTATAAAAAATCACCCAACGTATTAAAAAATTACCTAACAAAAAAATTCCACCATCTGTAAGGACGATATTTATGGCCAAACCAAAAAGAATAGCCATTCTGGGCGGCGGAATATCCTCGCTGGTAACAGCATTTGAACTCACCAACCGACCTAATTGGCAACAAGAATATGAAATTACTGTTCACCAAATGGGCTGGCGACTAGGTGGTAAAGGAGCCAGTGGTCGAAATGCGGACATACATCAGCGTATCGAAGAACATGGCCTGCATGTTTTTTTCGGATTCTACGAAAATACCATGCGTATTATGCAACAAGTTTACAAGGAACTAGACCGACATCCTGATAAACCCCTGGCGACCTGGGAGCAAGCTTTTAAACCACACAACTATGTCTCCATCTCTGATTCTGTTGGTGGCAAACCATTCACTTGGGGGATTGATTTCCCAGAACGCCCTGGCTTCCCCGGAGATGCCAGCCCTCCGCCGGATGTATGGGACCTGCTTTCCCTCATGCTTGAATTTAATCTGGACTTTTTTGAAGACTGGATCACATCCAGGCTATCTTCACTTGCTCCCTTCCTACCCCAGCCGGTACTGCAGAGCATCAAAAAAAGCCGCAAAGAACTGTTTAAACTACTGGATAAGGATCATGACAACCGCCTGCTTGATGATATTTTCAAGGGCAGCGTAGATGCATTAACAAGTATTGCTGCCTTGCTCTTCGACCCAGGCAATTATTCAAGCAACCCTTTTGCCAGAATCAGCAAAAAAGCTATCGATGCAGTATCTGACCTTTCCAGCACAGGGGCACCTGTCCTAAAAATCTGGTTTGCATTAGCTGCGCTAAAAAAACAGATAGACAATCTTTCCTCTGATAGAAATATCTCAGACAGGCAGGCCCTTGACCGCATTCACATTTACCTAAATGCCATAAGAAGTGAAGCACTGACCTTACTGGAACCCCAAATACATAAAGATCAACTTGCATATCAGGTTTATGTCACTCTGGATCTGAGCATAAGTACCATTTCAGGCCTTATCCATGATGAATTAATTGAACCACCCGTCAATTGGTTCAAAATTGATCATACTGATATTCGAAGTTGGTTCAAGAAACATGGTGCATCCCAATTATCGGTCGATGCAGGCCCCGTTCAGGCAATGCTTGACACCGCTTTCTCTAGCCAATCTGGTGTGGGAGCCGGTACTTACCTGCAAAGCGCCTTTCAAATTTTGTTTGGATACAAAGGTTCCATTATGTGGAAGCTCCAGGCAGGTATGGGCGACGTCATCTTCACACCACTGTATGAAGTATTAAGGAAACGCGGTGTCAAATTCGAATTTTTTCATCGCGTGGACAACATTAGCCTTTCTAACCCCAAAAAAGACGGCAAAAGGATAGTTAGCGAAATACACATTGGTAGACAAGTTTCTGTTAAAAAGGCCATTGGCTATCAACCGTTGGTTGAGGTCAAAGGCCTCGCATGCTGGCCAGACCGGCCAGACTACTCACAATTGATTCAAGGAGACGCACTAAAGGCATTCAGCGATAAAACCCAGGACCAGCACAAAACACTGGAAAACTGGTGGACGGCCTGGCCAGATGCTGCCAGTCCGCTAGTGCTCAAACAAGGTAAAGATTTTGACCATGTCGTATTGGGCATATCTCTGGGTGCACTGCCTTATATATGCAAAGAAATCATTGCAGACCCACTAAACCCCGCCTTTGCAGAAATGGTTTCAAAGGTAAATACGACTGCAACCCAAGCTATGCAGTTATGGTTCAACAAACCCCTGGCAGCACTGGGTTGGAAACATCCCTCTACTGTGCTCACCGCATTTGAAGAGCCCTTTGATACCTGGATGGATGCCAGTCAGGCAATAAAGCGAGAAGAATGGAACAAGAATCAAACCCAGTGTATTGCCTACCTCTGCTCCCCAGACAGTGGACCGCATCATACAGAGCTCCCACCTCGAACAGAGCACGATTATCCATTGAATAGCTACAAAGACGTTGTTAGCAAAGGACAAAACTGGCTCTCAAAATATGCATCAAACCTGTGGCCAAAATATCATGAACAATTGCTTGTCGATGGTTATACATCACAATACTGGACTTCTGTCTGGAACCCTTCAGACAGGTATGTGCTATCTAGCAAAGACAGCGTGCAATACCGCCTACGAGCAGAACAGTCAGGCTATGCAAACCTGACACTAACCGGTGACTGGATTAAAACGTCCTTGTCGGTGGGTTGTGCCGAAGCAGCCACTATGGCCGGCATGCATGCATCCCGCGCTATTTGCGGTGAACCAGGATACATCGCCAACGACTGGCTACCGCCACCAAGTGACATCCCAGTACCCTACCTACTGCGGCCCGAAGATATTATAGGTCTACCACCGTATCGCCAGATAGGCACCGATATGTTCTGTTTTTTCTTTGAAGCAGATCAGACCACACTACAGGCATTATGTGATCGTTTCCTGAATATCGGTAGCACCTATTATCAGCCCATTATGTCCAGCATTATGTTTGTCGCATCAGAAACCAAACGAACATATTCTGCCCCCTGGGGCTGGATGCCGGAAAAAGACTACGCATTTTGGATACCCTTAGCAGCCGGACATCATACGGCTACCGGGTTTAAGGTCGAGCGCATCGTTTGGTATCAACCTTTTTTATTCGTAGACAGTAGTATCGCTGTTAAAGCCGGGAGAGAAGTCTACGGTTTCAATAAATCATTGGCTCAGATATCCGGCTCTCCCAATGCCGATGCAGAAAGTGATGAACAATCATTCAAGGGTTTTACCGTACGAACTCAGGTCTCCCGAAACATGAATATCAATGAAGAAGTGACATTGGAGAAAATACTTGAGCTTTCAGGCAGCAACACAGTATGCAGCAAAAAATTAAGCGATCAGCCCAACCTGTCACCAGTGGCAGAACACTTGCAACAAAAACTGGGGCAGCATAGTTGTGCCAAAAATGTTAAAGCCGCTGCGCTGATGCTAAAAGCCTTGTCCAAGGGCGAAGTGGGCATGGTTTTCCTGAAAGAAATGCCGGAACCGGATCTCGATAGACTGGCCTGCTACAGAGCGATTGTCGAAGCCAAGGCCAAAGTGACTAGTCAAGTATCCCTAAACTTCCTGGAATCTGAGTTCCAACTGGATATTTTCAACTTTGCCAGCCATCCCACTACCCGTATTCTGGGTCTAAAAACAACTACAAGCACAGGCGATGGCGCTATGGCCAAATCGCTGGCAGGCATCCATATTCATATGGATTTCGAGGTGGGCCAGGGAAAAATTATCTATCGAAGCTAACCCGTGCGCTCCCACACACTATTTCTGATAAATATGCTCTAAAGTCGGCTAGTGTGTATCATTAGTGCGCGTTTATAGTCCTTTTCTATTTCGCGATTCAAAATTTTCGCATGGATGCGTAAATATTGCCATGAACAAACAAAGAGCATTCGCATTGGTAGAACTAATGATTACTATGGTGATCATCGCACTGATCTCTGCAATTGCACTCCCGTTTTACGAGTCCTTTACTCAGCGCAATCAAACAGCCATTGCTGTCAGCGACATGATGTCTATTCAGATGGAAATAGATCGCTTTGATGCCGAGAACTTCGCACTGCCAGACACCCTGACACAAATTGGTATGAATGGCCTGCTTGATCCATGGGGCGCACCTTATGAGTACCTTCGCCTGGCCGGCAACAACTCCCCGGGTATTAATGGTCAACGAAGACGCGACCGAAACCTTAACCCAGTAAATAGTGACTACGATCTATACAGTAATGGTGCCGACGGCAATTCTCAGGCCCAGTTCACCGCCAACAAGGCCCGCGATGATATCGTACGGGCCAGCGATGGCGGGTTCTATGGCCTGGCTCAGGATTACTAACACTACCTCTCATGTCTAGTTCAATACCAATTCTCTGACGATAATGAAAAAAAATCCCTGGAAAATAGCTAGACTGGAAACACGTATTTTCATTATTTTTTCCTGTTTAAGCAGCCTCCCACTACTTGGTCTGGCAACTTTTGCTTATGTGGAATTGAGAGCGCAAGCCCTTGAGCGAACGGAAAAGGAACTGAGAATAGCATCCAAAAATTACGCATTGCAGATTTTCTCGCGGCTGGAGACAATCAGGGACCGCCTGCATGCTATGAATGATCTTCCGGAATCTGAGCAAACTAAAATGATAAAAAATTTTAGTGCCATTACCACACACTCTCAAATACAAAATGCCAAAATACCTACAGGAAACAAGGCTATTCTATCACTCCGGGGAAAATCGTTATGGCTCGGCACACAACTGAACAAAACTTGGCAATGGTTCCAGATAGACACCCACCTTCTTTTGTATGATATAGCTGATGCGCCGTTCTTACAGACGCGCTGTGTCCATCTAGATTCAACACCCAGTATATGTAGTTCTCAATCAATAGAGTCCGAAGAGGTACTGTATTCCGAGTGGCCACTTTTCCTTGATAGTGGTTTTGAGAGCCAGTTTAAGCTTTCCGTTTCTTCCAGCATGCAGCGCGAAGACGCCCTAAGTACGGTAAACCTGGCAACAAAAATATTTCCTGCTGCCGTATTGCTTGCGTCAATCCTGGTTGCCCTTATGGCCATGAAATTATTCAAAACACGGATGGAGCCACTGACACGTCTCGAAAATGCCGCAACCAAAATCGCTCAGGGCAAGTATTTGCAACACCTGAATATTCACTCAAACGATGAATTCGAATCTGTTGCACATGCTTTTAACAAAATGTCGTTTCAGCTCGAGCGTTCATTTTTCTTGATGCAGGCACTGGCTAAAATTGATTCACTGATACTCACAACTTCTAACATTTCTGAAGTTATTCAGCCTATTCTAGAGATCTCAAAACAGCACTTTCTGATAGATACAGCATTTCTGTATATGGAAAAACAGTCGTCCCTCAATGTGTCTGTTTACCAGATTGATGAGCAAGGCCAGCTCAATACAACAAGGATTAGAGAGCTATCGCTGAATTCAGATAATAAAAATTTTGAGGAAATCATTAGTCTGCATACCGGTAGAACTTTCAACTATTTCGAAACAATAAATTCTGACGACCACATAGCCGGCCTGTTTTGTATGCAAAATGCCCTGCAAAATTTGCAGGGCGGAATAGAATCAGGCATGCGGCAGTTACTAGACCGCCTGACTGTTGCTGTAACGCATTTCAAAAAGAGCGAATCACTGTATCTACAAGCACATTTCGACTCGCTCACTGGCCTGAATAATCGCCAAAGTTTTGAAGACAAACTCTCAGGAGTACTGTCGCAAAGCAAACGTGATTTAACTAACAGTGCAATACTATTTTTGGACATTGACAGATTCAAACTTGTAAATGATACGGAGGGACACAAAGCTGGTGACCGCTTACTCGTACTGCTTGCCGGCAGACTGCGCAGAGCCATACGTGAGCCAGATATTATTGCGAGAATGGGAGGAGACGAATTTGCCGTCGTAATACGCCGATACGATTCACTCCGAGAGCTCGCAAATATTTGTTCTAGACTTATCGAATCAACTAAGGATCCTGTAATTGTAGGTGAAATAGAATATCGAATGGGTATTTCAATCGGTATTGCGACCTACCCTCAGGATGGTAATAACGTTGAAGAACTATTGGTATGCGCAGATAGCGCTATGTATCAAGCAAAAAATAACAAGAGTAAGAGCTTTTCATTTTTCGACTCTGCGCACAATAAAGAAACCCAGCATAGAACACGTCTTGAAATGCGCTTTCGCAAAGCGATAGAAGAAAACAGTCTGGATATTCACTTTCAGCCTAAACTCGATCTTACCACTCACCGAATTCACTCTGCTGAAGCCTTGATGCGTTGGAACGATGCTGAACTGGGCCAGGTGTCACCTGCTGAATTCATTCCTGTTGCGGAAGATACCGGCACCATCCATCAACTGGACCCAATCATACTTAGCAAAACCCTCGCGCTACTCAATGCAGCAAAAAGCCATTACGATACAGATTTAAGAATTGCCATAAATGCCTCACCCTATCAATTGACTGAAGGCTACGCTGACAGACTGTTAGCCATGATTTATGGTATTGGTGCCAAACCCCACTGCATTGATGTAGAAGTTACTGAATCTGTCTTTATTAATGATCTGGAGGACACACTGGCAGAGTTGAGCAAGCTTCGAGCAGCGGGCGTTCAGATTGCGCTTGATGACTTCGGCACTGGCTATTCATCACTGAACCTGCTCAGGCGACTGCCTCTCGATTTTCTTAAGATTGATCGCTCGTTGATCACGGAGCTTACCACTTCCCAAACATCCAGGGACTTAGTGTTCCACGTTATTGAAATCGCAAAGGCGCTAAAACTCAGAGTCATAGCCGAAGGAACAGAAAGCGACTCAGAAATTCAGATTTTGAGGGACTTTGGCTGCGACTATGTACAAGGATACGCTATAGCGAAACCAATGCCGATGGATGAGTTTCTAGCGTTTCTTAGCACTAGAAATTCCCAGCCCCAGGCATATCATAGTCACACCAATAAAAGTGCCTAACTTGCTGCTTGATTGAGGCCTGGCACTTCGCCGATAACGGTCTCACCGGTATCGATGGTTTGCAATGCCTGAGCCAGTGGTGCCCGAACACGAACCAGAAGGTTGTCGTTATCTCTATATACCGCAACGACACTGTCACCCTGGACTTCTACAATAAAAAAGTTTATGCCTCCCCAGCCAAACTCACGTCCAATAATACTTTCTGAAAAACTCATCGGCTTCATGCCTCCCTGTTTTTACGTCCAATCTTGTTTCCAAGTCTCATAGCGCCCACTTCCTGTGGCCACTGTCACCACGATTATATCTTGAATACTCGCGCGAACAGAGTCCGGCCATCCTGTATTTCTGACCGTTCAGCCCTGTCTGCAAACCAAACGCGAGTAAAACCCGGATAAACGGTCGAGTGCAACCACATTTCTCTGCATTCACTCATCTACTTTCACCATATATGCACATCCTTTGGCAAACACTACCGGCTTCGCTGCCCCAATTGGCATCCGAATCCGTTGCTGTTATTGTCAGCCAGAAATAATAAAGTATTTCTGGCAATGTGGACCTGAATAAGCAGGGTGAAAAAAATATGACTGATGCGCCCTTACCGGCCTTTGTACTAGAAAACAGCAATGCAGGGCACACAAGTTTTCCGGGCGAACGTAGTGCACTAATTTGTTTTATTAAAGCAGATTGCCCCACTTGCATAGCGATAATGCCCCTGCTTGAAGCCTGTTTCAGAGGTATGCAGGATAAAATTGACATTCACCTGATCGGGCAGACCCTCCAAGGAAATCTAGAATTAGCCGATAAATTTGACCTGCATGCACCTTTGTTGGATGACAGCACCCTTAAGGTTTCCTTTGTCTACGACATAGAAATAGTACCCACGTTGATATGGGCAATCCCCCCGGGCCAGGAAAACAAGCGACTGGAGGGTTTTGATAAAGCCGAGTGGGAAGCGCTACTGCTGGATGTGGTGGAGCAGTCCCAGGGCTCAAATCGGAATACCACCAAATTTCCTGCCAAAAGCGAATCAACCGGTTTGCTATTTGACTGGGCCACACTACCAAAATGGCGCCCGGGTTGTGCATCGTTATCCGCAGACCCTGTCATTGCAGAGCGATTACAAGCAGAGGCAGATAACAACCCCCTGCGCGCCAGAAAAATCGAAATTGCCGCCACTGATGACGCTTTCGAGTTTATGTATGATCAAGGTTTTTCTGATGGTTTACCCTTGGTTCCACCAACCCCCGAGCGGGTACTTCGCATGTTAAGTGGTACCCGTCGTGAAGCTCAGGAACTCATTGCCAAAGTCCCACCCAACATGGGCGAAGCCACCATCGAGAAAATTGCAGTGAACGCTGTTATGGCCGGCGCAAAACCAGAATACTTACCCGTTATCATTGCCGCCTTGGAAGCTGCCTGTACCGACGAATTTAATATCCACGGCGTAATGGCGACCACAATGGGTGCCTCCCCCGTCATGGTCGTTAATGGGCCTATCCGAGAAAAGATAGGTATGAACATGAAACTATCAGCTTTGGGCCAGGGCAATCGAGCAAACGCAACAATCGGTCGAGCACTCAGACTCGCAGTACGCAATATTGGCGGTGCCAAACCCGGCGGTACAGAGCGATCAGCCCTGGGTAACCCCATGAAATTCACCATGTGCTTTGCCGAATGGGAAGAAAGAAGCATCTGGAGCCCACTGCATGTTGAACGTGGCTTCAATGCCACTGACAGCGTTGTCACTCTGTTTTGTATGACCAGTGGTCCAGTTCTAATTGTAGACCAAACATCTCGCAGGGCAGCCCAAATTGCCGGCAGTATGGGGATGTGCCTGACAAATATATTTCACCCCAAAGCACAGATGGTCAGCGATACATTGCTGGTAGTGTGTCCCGAACACCTCGATACACTGGCAAGAGACGGATACAGTAAAGAAAATCTGCGCAATCGCATTCAAGAGATTACCATGCTACCTATGGCAGATCTTGTGGTAGATGATAATTCCGGTGTGGGAATACCCACAGATAAATTCGCTAACATGTCGTCTGAGATGCAGCAGAGCAAACTGCCTAAATTTAGATCCAACAGTGATATCCATATTGTTGTAGCTGGCTCGGATGCGGGAAAATTTTCAGGAGCATTTCATGGCTGGGCAACCGGCTCAACAGGTTCAATATCAGTTTCGAAAAAAATAGAGGAAACATAACAATGACCACTATTCTAGATCCCACAAACGAGAGTATACCGGTAGAGCGAAGTCTGGCAAAACGCAATGGCCTTATCTCCGGTAGGCTTGCATTACTGGACATATCCAAACCGCGCGGAAATATACTGCTTAAAAAGTTTGAAAATATGTTAGCCAGTCAGTTTCCGGATATTGTCATAACGCATTATGCAAAACCCACTTTTGCCAAGCCTGCTCCGGAAGCATTAAGAACAGAAATACGTGACAACAATGACTTTCTAATCGAAGCGCTTGCTGATTGAGGCTCCTGTACCACGTGCAGTTTGCATGACACGGTATGGTTCGAAATACAGGGAGTACCTTCAGTTGCAATCGCATCCGAGGAATTCGAAGACGCTGCAATCACTCAGGCAAATGCTTTGGGCATGGCGTCATCTAAATGCGTATATGTAACCCATCCCATACAGGATGCCACAGACAAAGAAATGCAGGAAAAAGCAGAAGCTGTTTTAGACGCCGTCATCCTTGCACTCACCCAGATTTAACCTATTAGCTTTTGCGGAGTACTTTAGTCATGCCAAAAATAATAACAATAATACTTGCCCTGGCTGCTGCAGCCGGCATTTATTTATATTTTGAATCACAATCAGACACACTCGAAGACGCTGCCGTTGAAACCCGCACATCTGACAGCCATACAGATGAAAGTAAGTCTTCAAACTACAGCTCCACAATTGGCATGATAGACGAAGCACGTATAAACAACGCCGATAGCGAACCAGGAAACTGGCTCGCACACGGCCGTACCTACGAAGAGCAGCGCTTCTCTCCACTAACCCAAATCAACCAGACCTCCATTCAAAAACTGGGGCTTGCCTGGTATAAAGATATGGGAACAAATCGCGCCCTTGAATCAACTCCGATTGTCGTTGACGGTATCATGTTTTTTACCAGCGCATGGAGCAGAGTTCACGCAATTGATGCGGAAACGGGCAAAAATATCTGGTCTTACGATCCCAAGGTTCCCGGAGAATGGGGACGTCGCGCATGTTGCGATGTGGTAAACCGCGGTGTCGCTGTTTATAAAGGCAAAGTCTATGTAGCCAGCCTTGATGGCAGACTCATCGCCCTGGATGCGGCGACTGGCAAAGAAGTTTGGGTAACTGACACACTCATTGACAGGGAGCGCTTTTACACCATCACCGGTGCCCCAAGAGTAGCTAATAATAAGGTCTTTATCGGCAATGGCGGTGCGGAATTCGGTGTGCGTGGTTACGTAACGGCCTATGACAGCGAAACCGGCAAACAGGTCTGGCGATTTTTCACAGTACCCGGTGACCCAGCCCAACCCTTTGAACATCCAGAACTGGCTGCAGCAGCCAAAACCTGGAAAGGTGGAGAATGGTGGAAGATTGGCGGTGGCGGTACAGTGTGGAATTCTATTGTCTACGACCCTGACTTTAATCAGGTTTACCTGGGTGTCGGTAATGGATCACCCTGGACCAGGGCAATCCGCTCACCTGGTGGCGGCGATAACTTATTTTTGTCTTCTATTGTCGCCTTAAATGCCGATACCGGCGTGATGAACTGGTACTATCAAACCACACCCGGTGACAGTTGGGATTATACCGCTGTTCAGGACATGACACTGGCCGATATGGAAGTAGATGGTGTTCAGCGCAAGGTCCTACTCCAGGCTCCCAAAAATGGATTCTTTTACGTAATCGATCGTGCAGATGGAGAATTACTCCGAGCGCACAAATATGTAAGCGCAAACTGGGCAACCCACGTTGATATGCAAACCGGCCGGCCGGTTGAAGACCCTGCTTTAGATTACACTGACAAGCCTAAATGGATATTACCCGGCCCGATAGGCGGCCATAACTGGCAGGCTATGGCCTTTGATGAATCGTCAGGAATCGTTTATATCCCAGCCCAGGAAGCACCTTTTATCTACGGTGCGAACAAGGAATGGCAAAAAACCGGCCTGTACAAACATGTACCAGGTGGATGGAATACTGGCTTGGATTTTGGAAGCATTGGTCAGACCATTACGGATAATATGGCTGACCAACCGCCAGTAGGTGGTATCTTAAAGGCCTTTGACCCACTCAGTGGCGAGGACCTATGGACGATAAAACATGCGCACTACTGGAATGGCGGGGTACTGGCTACTGCTGGAAAACTGGTTTTTCAGGGTGATGCCCTTGGGAACTTAAGTGCCTACAATTCAGGAACCGGGGAGCTTCTGTGGCAATTCAATACCTACAGTTCCATTCTGGCCCCACCAATTTCCTACCAGATTAATGGTACCCAATATCTTTCCGTGCTAACTGGCTCTGGGGGGGGAGAGTTATTTACTGGTTATGTCGAATCCATGGCCAGTGCAAAATATGGCAACTATGGAAAACTGTTGGTTTTCAAAATCGACGGCAAGAATACACTGCCCGAGCCTACCGTGTGGGACCGCAGCATTCCTGAGCAGCCGGCCATTCCAAGTTCCAGCGAAGATATCGCACGGGGTGAACAAATGTATAATGAAATTTGCGCCGTCTGCCATGGCCTGTTTGTTAAATCCAGCGCAACCATTCCTGACTTGCGCTTAATGAACAAAGCCATGCATGCAATTTTTAACGAAATTGTACTTGAGGGGGTGAAGTCAGCTGGGGGAATGGCCAGTTTTGCTGACCTGCTATCGCCCCCTGATGTAGAAAAAATTCATGCCTATATTATCAATCAGGCAAACATCGACCGACAGGCTGCACTCGATAACAAGTAGCAAAAATTGGCCATCTCAAGCTACCACCCAAATCTGCTCATTGCGCCGGTTTGGGTGGTAGTGCTGGCGGGGCAAGTACACGAAAGACGATTCGCTGATCATAAGATCCAGAAGACTGTGAGCCATACTCCCCAGTTCTCGCTTGCACATTGGTATTGTCGTCAGCAGGTATATCCTCATCCACAAACTGCTGTCGACTACGGCCACCATTCAGCTGTTTGCCCGCCTCAAGCTCCGCAATAGCGGCCTCAACTTCCTCTGCGAGATTCTCGCTGTAGGACAAGCGATAAGCACGGGGCTCACCTACCGGCTTTTGTAAATTTGCACTTAGCTCGCGCAACCAGATATAGACCGCTCCGTCGCTGCCGGTGATTTTGTCTGGTTCATCCACTGTAAGCCATACCAGGCGAAAATTATCTGGCAATGACTCACTACTTGGTAAGCCCGAAAATGAACGCCAACCGTAGTAACTAAAAAAGTAGAACAAGCTCACTACGACAATGGCAAAAATTTTAACCCGTCCACTGTGTAGTGACTCGAGGTTTAAACTCAATAGCAAAACAGCAATGGCTACATAGGCCAAGGTAAGCAGAATGATCACGGCAGACTATCCGTCAATTTTCTTTGTCACCAGGGTTAACAAAGATTTTTGTAAGCTATTGATATTAGTTGAGTTCCCTTCTCCGTCCAAATAAAAGCGCACGGCTGTTAGTTCCGCTCCCCCACCCTCTAGTATATGTTGCCCATAATACACAAGCCTCACCTCAGGATTAAGTTTTTCCACTTTTACCGACACTGGCAACCCATCCGCATAGTTAGCCTTATAGTGCAAAATATTAACCACATACTCTCCAGGCAATATCGAGCGAATAGTCGCTGTTTCCTGATTGATTGGACTAGATATCTCAACCCCATCTATAGTCACCCGATCACCCAGCAAACCGCGATCATCCCGATCTAAATGCATCAGGCCCGTATCACGATTCTGAAACCACAATAAGCTCCCCCTCGGATCTTCAATGATGGTATCCACATCATCCGGGTGACCATCTGGCCAGCGCACGGTGATAAGAAACTCCGCTTTGTTATCTACCTGTCCAGTTTTACTGGGCTCGCTTATCAACATAAAGGCAATGGCAAACATAGATGAAAATCCCAGCAAAGCATTAAACAACAAATCAGTAAATGCCTCCTGACTGTGGGAATACCTGAAAAATTTTTTAGCACCCATGTTTTACCAACATAACCCAGCAAACTCTGAAAAGTATTGGTGGTCCGCCAATGGTCTGACCGTGATAATGAGGTTACCCAATGTCATGCGCTATTCGCCAATGTGGTGAAGCCTGGCACGATGCACATTAGTTATTATTGTCACTCGATTGAGAAAATCGACTGCTGAAGACTCTAGTATCTGGTATTGAAAATTCAGTAGCGTGCTGCCTATGAGGCCAAGTAGTGTTGTAATCAAAGCCAGCGCCATTCCACCACTCATCGCGGCCAGCAATTGTTGCAGCACAGCTGCGTCAAACTCACTTATTTCCGAAATAGGGCTGAGCATAAATATAAAACCCAGAATAGTGCCCAGTAAGCCCATTTTAAGCAATGTATCCGCAGCAAAGTGCCCTGGCGCATGACGGCGAATCATCTCATCTTCCAGCACCCCCAGTAAAATTGTCTGTTCTGCCTCCCCCATATCCTGAGCAAATTTTAACAGTAGATTACGTAGATAATCCGGTAATACACCACGGCTAATTTTATGGCCCGTAAAAACAAGTTGCCCATCATCAAGAGCGAGCCCAACCGCTTGCCCAGCCTGAATACGTATCTCGATTTCATGTAGAAACTGTCTATCAGCAGACAGGGAAAATGCCAGGAACAGCCAATGTGCGCTCATGCAAATATACACAGCAAAAATAAGGTAAGACAGAAAGCTTTTATCGCTCTCAAGTGCAATCTGCAACAAGCCCAGATCAGCGGCAAGATAGAATAGAAAAGCCAGCACACCAATAATAATCAAGGAGCGCAATTTCAGTGAGTGATCATGCATCTATCAGCCTTTTTATATTGTTGGAGCTATACTATTGTTGAGTTTAGTCTACTTTTAACTCCCAAAGCAGCAATCCCAAACTTCCAGCCAAAAGATAATCCATATCTATACCAGTAGGTACGCAGAACTAGCTGCTTTCTATATGGCTGATGAAAGACCGTGAATTTGAAATAGAAGACTCCATTTCCTTTATCAGGCGCGAAACATCAGATTGAATACCACGCAACTCACCTCTCAGTGACGATATCGCCTCTGCATTAAGATTGTGCTTTAGGTACAATACCTGATCCCGAAATGCATTCAAAACTGGCTCCATTCGAGATTCAGCCTTACGCATAGAACGCATAAGCGACCGGTATCTTTTCTGCGTGACTTTCAGTTTTTTTTCACTCGAACGTTTCAATGCAGCGCTGGTATATTCATCTAGTTCATCACGCCATTCATCAAATAAATCTTCTGAAACATCTTCTACGGCATCTATCCTGAGATGTACGCTATCGGCCCGATCCTCACTTTCCTCAAAGGCACTATTCAGGTCAGAATAAATATTTTTTAGGGATGAATCCTTCACGCGAACAACACTGGAGAATGCATCCAAAGCAGAAGCGAACTGCTCCTTGGCTTCGGTTTGCGCATCCATTGCCGCTTCAACTCGGCTGACAAGAATGTCTCGCTTATGCAAACCCACCTTCTGCATAGCGCCGTAATAAGCTGTTTCACAGCCAGCCAAAAAGCTGGCTATGACAACTATCAACAACATTTTATGCAGATTAAAGCGAAACCACCGATTCATGCTTTATCACTCATTAACGCCGTAGCCAGCTAAAAGTAAACGCTGTGGCGCATTTGACAGCTGTGGCGCATTTGACAGCTGTGGCCCATATAACAGTCGTGGTCCATTGCCAGCTTGTGCCGCTCAATAACAGCGCTGATCATTGACGAACTGTATGGGTCCCGGAAATTACCGCTGACACACGGCGATTTTTCTGTTTACCCACCAAGGTATCGTTTGATGCGATTGGTTTATCCTCACCGTATCCCACTGCACTTAACCTGTGCCCAGCAATACCCGTCTGCTGCAGGTATATACGCACAGACTCAGCCCGACGCTCGGACAGAGCTTGGTTATAAGCCCCAGACCCAGAACTATCAGTATGGCCTTCAATAACAGCATTGGCGGTTGGATACTGTCTTAAAAATACGACGACCCGCTGAATTTCGGGCTCATCAGCACTGCGAATTTCTGCAGAGTTGGTATCAAATTCAAGATGCAAATCGATGGTGACCGTTGATTCCAATTCAATATAACAGCCTTTATCGTCGACTTTGGCTCCGGCTTCCGAACCCGGACAATCATCCCGGTAATCGGGTACGCCATCTCCATCGCTGTCCAAAGCACAACCACGCTTATCTACTGCAACTCCCACAGGCGTATCAGAACAAGCATCTGCTCCATCCGGAACACCATCCTTATCCCCATCATACTCACAGCCGTTGGCATCTACAGATCGGCCAAGAGGTGTATTAGGGCACTGATCGTCATTGTCAGCTATGCCATCACCATCCGCATCTGGAATAATTTTTGGCTTACCTGCGCCCAATAAAGCTGACATGCCGATGCTAACAAATGGCCGGTTATCACTGATGTTATGGGTATGTACCAAACGTGCATCGGCACGGAACATTAATCGCTCACCCAAGTTATAAAAAAGACCCAATCCCGCATTCATCTCCTTACCAGTCTCATCCCCACGTACATTATCGTACTGGTACTCTGACTCCCCTATGCCGACAGTAATATAAGGTTGCCACGCTGAGGCTACACCGGGAAAATATAGCGCGTTCAGCCATTTTATATCGGCATCATCCGAACCAGTAGCCGCGCCCACGCGATAGTTAGGCTTTAGACGAAAGTAGAGCATTTCTGCAGCCCATTGATCCGAGAATTTGTAACCAATTCCAATTCCCGGACCAGTCTCGTTGGAAGTAAGGTTGAGTTCTTCTGGCGTGTCTTCCCACATAAGTAAACCGGAAACAAACAACTGGCCTTTTTGAGGACCTGATTGCTCTTCCTCAGCCATCGCTGAAACGGAAAAAACCCAAAAAACAACAACTGTTAGCAATGCTGAAACGCTATTAGAAAACAACCCGCCAATCCTTTTACCAGCCTCGTTCATACCTTATATCCCATTCTATGTCTTATATATTATATCGATAAGGCGGGTACTTCTTAGCGCAGCACTCGCCTTGTATCAGTCGATGTATAAAAACAGATTCCATTATTACCAAAATTACCAAAACCAATTTTCATTCCAGGCTAACAACTTTATGTCAGTGCCGCTGCAAACCCTGATTTTCAGCATCCAAAGCAGCTCAGGATTGTCATCCCCCAAAGTCCGCGCTAGAGTATGCCGAACTGCAAAATATGTACAGAGCTTAGCTACCCCTTTCTAACCTATCTGGAGTAAAAAAATGCCCGAAGTACCCTTGGACAATATATCTGCCTACTCAGATCAAGCCATGAATATGATTATGGACTATGGGCCAAAATTGCTCCTGGCCACTCTGGTACTGATAGTAGGACTTTGGATTATTAACCGTGTTGTGAACCTGCTCGCTCGAGGTATGAAAGCACGAGAGATGGAAGCTGAGTTGTCCGGTTTTCTAGGTAGCATGTGTAATATTCTGCTTAAGGCCCTGCTACTCATCTCCGTGGCTGGCATGGTAGGCATAGAAACCACCTCCTTCATTGCAATATTAGGTGCCGCCGGCCTCGCAATCGGGCTGGCATTACAGGGCACACTGGCAAACTTTGCAGGTGGTGTACTCGTACTGATGTTCAAACCCTATAAAATAGGCGACTTCATTGAAGCCCAAGGTGTCAGCGGTACAGTTTCCAGTATTCAGATATTTAATACCATCATCAAAACCGGGGACAATAAGGTCATCATCGTGCCAAATGGCTCGATCTCCAATGGCATTATTACTAATTTTTCTAAAGAAACGACCCGCCGTGTAGACTTTGTTTTTGGTATTGGCTACGACGATGATATTGCTCAAGCCAAAGAAGTGCTGAACCGTCTGGTCAAGGATGAAAGCAGAATTCTCAGCGACCCTGCACCCTTAATTGTTGTCTCTGAACTTGCTGACAGCTCAGTAAACTTCACCGTCAGAACATGGGTCAACGCGACAGACTACTGGGGTGTATTTTTCAGCCTGACCGAGCGCGTAAAACTCACCTTTGACGAGGAAGGTTTATCAATCCCCTATCCTCAATCCGACGTACACGTGCACCATCCACAAAGCTAGGTGATATACGTGCTCTGGGAGTATTTGGTTAAATTGGCCAGATGCTCTCGGTACGAGGTTTGCTATGCATCAACAAATTCTGGATTTCTGGTTCAAAGAACTTTCACCCTCCCAACACTGGAAAAAAGACCCAAAATTCGATCAACTTTTAGTTGAGCGCTTTACCAGGATACATAAACAAGCCGTTAGCGGCGAATTACACCACTGGAGAAAATCAGCCCAGGGCCGCTTGGCAGAAATTATCGTTCTTGACCAATTTTCAAGAAATATGTTCCGGGACTCTGCCCTGGCCTTTGCAAACGACGCGATTGCACTGGTACTCTCCCAGGAAGCTATTTCTGCAGGTGCCAAGCTACAACTCAATGCCGAGGAGCGTGCATTCCTATATATGCCCTTTATGCATAGTGAATCTGTAGCTATGCATGAGCTTGCTCTCGTATTATTTAAAGAAAACGGCATCCAGTCCAACCTGGACTTCGAACTCCGGCATAAGGAAATAATAGATTTATTTGGCAGATACCCACATAGGAATCACATCCTCGGTCGCAACTCCACCCCTGCAGAACTGGAATTTCTCAAACGACCAGGCTCTGGTTTTTAATCTTGGCACCAGCCTTTAAGCACTAGTGCTTCCATCCTGATTACAATGCCTGCAAGATTATCCTTAAAAGTTACTACCGGCGCATCACGCAATGGTATAGTTGGTTGGCTGGGAAATTATTTAAAACTTCGAGTTACAGCTCCACCCGCAAAGGGTAAAGCCAACAAGGCTGCCATAGAAACACTTGCGCATGCCCTCAACGTACCTAAAACAGCCATAAAAATAGTCTCTGGAAGCACCCACCCAGTAAAAACCATAGAAGTAAGCTGCTTATCGGAAAAACAAGTATATGAACGCTTGAAATCTGCCGGGTTTGCCAGGAAGAAAGTATAGTATTGCCTTTTAGCTTGCAGTAAGAAAATATATACCCTGCACCAAGAAAATATATACCCTACTTTAAGAAAATATAGTACTGACAATAAGCAAAGTGGATGCATAATCAATGACTCAGCCCCAAGATGCCAGCGAATTCACCCGGCAAGCCAACGCTAAATTACTGAGCGAATTACCCGCGGACAGTGGTGAAGATTTCACTCTGGCAAACAAGGGCTTCATTGCAACTATACCCGATGCTCGCGTTGAGAATGCGCAAGGAAATGCGGTTTGGGACATGCAAAAATTTGATTTTTGTAAACCTGGTACGCAGTGCCCCGATACTGTAAACCCCAGTTTATGGCGCCAGGCGCAACTCAATAGCCTGCATGGGCTGTTCAAGGTATGTGAGTGTATATACCAGGTCAGAAACTTTGATCTTTCCAATATTACCTTTATTGAGGGCGATTCAGGTTACCTGATTATTGACCCGCTCATATCCAGCGAACCAGCCGCGGCAGCACTGGCATTAATGAGAAAACATCGAGGTAATAAACCCGTCACCGGCATTATCTACACACACAGCCATGTGGACCATTATGGTGGCATCAATGGCGTAATAAATGATCAAGATTTAGCAAATGATTTGAAAATCATTGCGCCTGAAGGCTTTCTTGAAGCCGCCGTAAGCGAAAATATGTTGGCTGGCAACGCCATGGGACGTCGGGCCACTTATATGTATGGCTCCCTGCTGCCAGCTGGACCCCGGGGCCACATCGATGCGGGCTTAGGGAAAACTGTCTCACTGGGGAAATCGAGTCTTGTTCCACCCACAGTAAGCATCTGCAATACCGGGGAAACCCTGATTATTGATGGCATTGAAATTATTTTTCAAGTAACGCCGGATACAGAAGCACCGGCGGAAATGAATTTTTATTTTCCAAAGTTTAATGCACTGTGCATGGCGGAGAATTGTTCATGTCATATGCACAACATATACACACCCCGAGGTGCCCAGGTACGTGATGCCAATGCCTGGAGCTATTATATAAACGAAGCTATCGAGCTCTACGCAGACAAAACCGATGTGCTGTTTGCCAGCCATCACTGGCCCCGTTGGGGAACAA
>JAHRWB010000086.1 GCA_019090385.1 Pseudomonadales bacterium
AACGATAAGCAGTTTGCTAACAAACCATGCATTATGCCTCGCTTATTGATACCACTAAGTTATGGGCATTCTACTAAGCTATAGGCATTCTACTAAGCTATGGGCATTCTACTAAGCTATAGGCATAGTACGAGCCAGGAAATCGACAACAGAATTGGCGAACACGTCATTCCTGTCGCCCGCAACCATATGCCCTGCATCAGTCACGTTTACGTATTCACTATGACCGCAGAGTTCAAGGAAATTCTGGGCACCCGCTTCACTAAGAACATCAGATAAACCACCACGCACTAACAAGACAGGAACATCCAGGTTTTTTGAACAGCTTTCCATACGCTCCTGCCGTACAGTAGAATCCGGGCGCTGGCCACGAAATGCAGGATCCCAGTGCCATCGATATTTTCCGTTTTCAGCGAGCCTTACATTCTTTGCCAGTCCTTGCAGGTTTTTTGGGGCTGTACGGTGGGGCTGGTAATTACCAATTGCTTCGGCGACCTCCTCAAGCGAGTCAAAACCCTCGGGCTTCTGCCCCATGAAATTCCCGATTTTCTCGATGCCTTCTGGCTCCATTTTGGGGGCAATATCTACCAGTACCAATCCAGCAGCTTCTATGTGATCTTCGCCGATAGCTACCAGGCTGGTATTACCCCCCATAGATGCCCCAACCAGGGTGGGCTTTCCGCCACCAAGTATATCAATCACGCACTTTAGATCTTTAACCATTGCATCTGGGCCGTATACACCACCTGTTGCCCAATCTGAATCACCATGACCGCGGGCATCGATTGCAACAGCATGATAGCCAGCCGCCCCCAACGTTTCTCCAGTGCCTTTCCAGGCATGTCTTGTCTGACCACCGCCATGTTGCAGAATAACCAAAGGACCGTCAGGATCACCCCAGACATCAGCAGCAATTGCAAGGCCGGTAGAAATATCCCACTTGTACATCGGTTCGGGCGTACCCGGCAATCTTGCACCTGCGCTCATCCTAATTTCCTCTTTATTATATTTATATATTTCAATAGTTTAAGTATTATTACTGAATCTAGTCTTGGGGTTACTCCGGCAAATTCAACACTCGCTTGGCGATTATATTTTTTTGAATTTCAGCCGTGCCACCGTAAATAGTATTTGCCCGGTACGCCAATGCATGTTGAGACCATTCGAGCTCCTTGCGACTGAAACTGTTTCCTGCCCATCCATTACCCTGGCTACCCATTAGTCGACATTGTAAATCAGCACTATCCCGGCTTAAGTTGGCGCCGTACAGTTTAAATATTGAGGTAGTTGCGCCCATTGCTTTACCGGACGCATTTTCTTCTCTGGCACGCTGCTGTGTGAGCTTAAAACAACGTGTATTCATGGCAAATCTAATTACTTCTTCGCGCATGGCAGCATCTGCAATTTTACCCTCGCTGTTCTCACCAATATATTTCTTTGCCGTAGCGGATAGATCGGGTTCTGGCAGAACTCTTCGCGCACTTGATTCGGATAATCCACCATGACCAGATCTTTCATATTGAAGCAGTCGCTTGCCGACGGACCAGCCCTTATTCAATTGACCTACCAAATCCACCTTATCTGCAACCGCATTATCAAAAAATGTATCGCAAAAAGCGGAAGTGCCGGAAATCAATTTTATTGGACGTACATCTATACCTTCTTGGGCAAGGTCCATCAGCACGAAGCTGATACCCTCATGTTTGGGAACCTGAGTATCTGTCCTGACCAGGACAAAAATCCAATCTGCAAACTGCGCACCGGAAGTCCAGGTTTTTTGCCCATTGACCTCAAAATAATCCCCCTTGTCTACTGCTCGCGTTTGCAGGCTAGCCAAGTCTGAACCCGCGCCTGGCTCAGAATATCCCTGGCACCACATCACATCACCTAGTGCGATTTTAGGTATGTGTCGTCGCTTCTGATCCTCAGTACCAAACTCCAATAAGGTGGGGCCAATCATCGTGACACCCTGCCCAACCAAGGGGACCCTGGCTTTAATAGCACGAAGTTCTTCCACTAGCACGTGACTTTCCTGAGGCGTTAGACCCCCTCCACCATACTCTTTTGGCCAGGTGGGAATTGTCCAGCCTTTAGCACCAAGTTTACGACGCCATTCTAATAGAGCGGGGTCAGACATTTTCATTATACTGCCGATGGTTATCTGCTCACCTGAGCCTCTTGCAGAATTTGGGCAATTATCAGATAACCAATCTCTAACTTCTTCGCGGAATGTGTTCATATATTATATCAATCAGCACAAGGCAACATATTTGCCGGCCCTTGTACAATAATCATACAAGGCAGCCGGATATATCGTGTAACTTGGCGGCTCAGTTGTCTCCGAGTTAGTCCAGGGAAGTGGGCACCTCCGTAAATGGGATACCCTTGTCCATTCTAGGTTCCTGGGGCAGACCGAGCACTCGCTCAGCAATAATGTTAGCCATTATCTCGTCAGTACCACCAGCTATTCGCATTCCCGGGATATTCATGTAGGCAGATTGAAATGCATTGTCACCATCTTCACGCCCGGGCACCCAGGCGATACCTGCTTGCTCCATTAAATCAATGGCGAAGGAAGAAAGATCCTGGGTTTTCGGCGCACCGACCAGTTTTCCAATACTGTTTTCCGGGCCTGGTATTTCTCCCCTCGATAAAGCCGTGAGCGACCTTAAACCGGTGTACTTTATGCCAGATTCCTGAATGTACCAATTTGCCAGTTTGGCCCTCACGCCTTGATTCTGAATAGCCGGCCTGTCATCAATATAAACTTCTGATGCCAATGCCATTGCGGAATTAAATCCAGCCGGACTACGACCTCCGCCTATTGCTGCGCGCTCATTCATTAGCGTGGTTAGTGCAACTTGCCAGCCCTGGCCAACTTCACCCAGTCGCTGCGTATCAGGCACTCGTACATCCGTGAAGTATACTTCATTAAAACCAGAACCTCCGGACATTTGCTTGATACCCTTAATTTCTATACCCGGAGACTTCATATCAATAAAAAAGTAACTCAAGCCTTTATGTTTGGGTACATTGGGGTCGGTACGCAAAACAATAATCCCGTAATCAGAATATTGCGCTCCGGAGGTCCAGATTTTCTGGCCGTTAATAAGCCAATCGTCGCCATCAGGTTCGGCTTTTGTCCGTAGCGCAGCCAGATCCGAGCCACCGGCGGGTTCACTGAATAACTGGCACCAGATTTTTTCTCCACTGGCCATCTTGGGTAGGTATTGTTGCTTGTGTTCTTCAGTGGCCCACGTCATTAACGTTGGACCGCCCATGCCTTGCCCGATCATGAAAACACCAGTATTGGGGGGATTTACCTTGGCTTCTTCTTGCCCCCACATAACCTGCTCTATGGCTGAAGCATTACGTCCACCATATTCTTTTGGCCAACGCAAACAAGCCCATCCAGCGTCATATTTTCTTTTTTGCCACAATTTGGCCTGTCCCATAGGGTCGACGGCGCTTAACTCCTCCGCACTGGGAACATTCGCTTCTAACCAGGTTTTGGCTTCTAGTCTAAATTTCGCTTCTTCTGGGGTATCATTAAAATCCATTGGATTACTCCTCTACCGCATTTTGTTGTTCTATACCGGTTATCAATTTATCCTGCCATTGTCCTTCACTACCAATGTTCACCGACAAAACTTTTGCGCGCCGATAATGAAACTGACAGTCAAATTCCCAAGTAAACCCCATACCACCATGAGTTTGTATGTTCTCTTTGGAAGAAAAGTAATAAGCTTGGATACCTGCAACCCGGGAGGCTGCCGCAGCCAC
>JAHRWB010000087.1 GCA_019090385.1 Pseudomonadales bacterium
TAAATTTTATTGCAACCCTGCTCGCCTCGGTCAATAGCTGACTCAGCACCCTGGTGATAAATGATTCTTCCAGGTCGTTACGAAAAATAAAATCTGAGTAGTCTGATGGTCCCAAGCCAGCAAATATTAATTCACCAGACTTGTTTTCAAAGGCAGCAGCGGCTATCAAATCGCCTGCCCCGTAAGCCAATACAATAATCAGAACTGCATTTTTTCCGTAACTCTGCTCCCAACTTGATAGCCATCCCAGCGTCAAAAACACTGAGTTTGAATCTGAACATGCAAGCAACTTATCCCACTCACCCGCAGGCAGCTCACTAAAAGAGGCAAATACCACGTACCTGCATTCGTCACTACCTTTCTTGCTCATGTTCCCCACTATCGCTAACTTGGTGCCAACCGTCTACGCAAGCCCGCCACTCACCCTTAGAAATTAAATGCATATCCAAATGATGCATACCGTCTCCATTCCAGGATTCTCCGCTGCCCACAAGCACGGGGCTTTGAGATAATTCTCTCTCTTCATATCGTGACTCAGACAAATCGGTTATCTCAAATGCCCGAACCCTGCTTCCATAATGCGGTTGTCCATCCTGCGCAAAACGTATGGTTCGCCCTTCTAACTCTATTATTTTACCGGCAGGTCGTCCCGCTACAATATCTTTGTTAATAATCGGGCTCTTTGCATGCTCTCGCCAGGGACCTAAGGGCGAAGCCGCCTTGTACAATTTCAACGAGCATGGCTCCCCTGGACTATCGACCCACCCGGTACACATCCACCACATTTTCTCACGATAAAATATCGTACTATCTGAAAAATACCGACCATCTATTAGCGTTTTTACAAACACCCACCTTTCCGGAAATCGCTCTGCTTTATACAAACGCACACCCTTACCGGGTGTGTCAGGTATCATATATATATCCCCAGACCACTCAAATATATGAGGGTAAGCAAGATGAAATTTCTCTCGAATGACAATTTTTTTATAACACCAATTCAGTCCGTTCGTGCTACTAGCGAAGCCAATTTCACCTAATCGACTGACCAAATTAAATACTTCAAAAAACATATACCAACACTCATCTATCCTGATCATAAAAGGGTCTGCTACAAAACCAGCAGGCACATCATCAATCATTGCGCTGTGTATAACGGGATTAACCACTCCGCGAGGGGTGGAAAAAACAAATGAATCATTACACTCCAAAATACCAACGGAGAATTTTTGTCCATGCTTGAAACGAATCAGATGGTTGAATAAAGTGGGCGATACCCACCATATTAACCGTCTACATAAAATTTTTAGGATCGCAAGCAAGTTGTTACTACCCATCTACCGGCTTTAATGTTGCCGCAGATTTTCTCTGACCGACTATTTTTGCCGGAACTCCTGCGGCAATCGCATTTGCTGGTATATTCGACGTCACAACCGCCCCTGCTGCAATTACTGCTCCACGACCAATATTTACGTTATCCAAAACGATTACACCAAACCCCAGCCAAACATCATCCTCTACATTTATCCCACCCCTTGAGAAAGTTGGCTGATCGGTTATACGCATATCAAGATCCATACCATGATCATAGGGATAAAATGCGCAGCTAGGTGCAATTTCAACCCGCTCCCCAATTTTAATAGCACCGTGATAGGCAGAAAACTGACATCTCGGCTGTATATGTGTATCTGAGCCAATCTCAACGCTACCCTCTGAGCCAGTTTGTATCGTGTTCTCTCGATGTAAGTGAACCCGGTCCCCCAGCCTTACAGTACCACCGGAATTATCCAAATAAATCAATACTCGTTCTCCAAGATAACAATGCTCTCCACTTTTAAAATTTGGGTGCGCTATTTCAGCGCTGGGCGAAAAATAGCCCTTTTTATTCATACCCGAGAGACCAAGACGACCATACAAAGGTGGCATAAACCAGCCGGCAAACCAACTTGCTGCAACCCCAACAAAGCGTTTATGTGAAAGCGCCATCCAATGCCGGCGCCAACGTCTTTCAAATTTTCTTCTCACCATTTTGAACCCCACTCGGCTTGCGATTTGACGGCAACTATTTAGCGGTTTGGTGACAAAACTGATTGCCACATTGACTGCCAATTTTATCTGACTAAGAGGCTGAGCTGCGTGTTCCAGTACATTCTGGTGAAAATTCCAAAACTGCTCATCTCGCCCTCCTAACCAACTTCGAGACAAAAACTTATAGTATTGTGTAATTTTTTTACTCATCCCAGATTTATACTCATCAGCCGTCAAGTAAACGGGCCCATATCGTACAAAGTGATCCAAATTTGACGCAATCAGCCGGTTTAGAGGTTTGGCTTCCTTGCTAGTAACAGAATTCTCATGCACCCTGACAAAAGTAAGCACCTCATGCACAAAGCCAAAATCACGATCCTCTAATATTTCGTAATAAGCTTGAACATCTCCATGCAATTCAGCAGGGCTGTAAAATAAACCTCGCTCACGCACCACATCAGAACGAAGCAGTAGAGCTGAGGGGGACCAAAAAGTGTAAATTTCACTTAATAGTGTGCGTCTACAAACTTCCTTTCCGCTAAAAACCTCTGAGGACAAACTTAATCCTGTAGATTTTATTTCTACTCCCCATTTTGTCAATGATCCTACTATTGCAACATTATCATTACACTCGGCAACACCCACCATTTTTTCTACGCACGTCGGATACAAAAAATCATCGGCTTGAACAATTTTACAATACTTACTATCTGCACTCATTTTCTGAAGCGCTACATTATGGTTTTCCAGTACAGACAAAAGGCTTTCATTTCGAAAGACCCTGAATCGTTTATCAGTATCAGCATAAGCAGCAAGTATTTCAGTCGTACCATCATCGCTATAGTTATCAACAATGATATATTCCCAATTATCGTAGGATTGTAAAAGAACGCTATCTATACATTCCTGGATAAATTCAGCACCGTTATAAACTGGTGTAACAAAGCTGACCAAAGGTTCATCACTCTTCACGATTCAATTAACCCCCATTCACTAATCATGACGTAGCATCTGAACTCAGCGCTTCAGAAAGCTGAATCATTGCCGAGTTATTCCAATCATGGATAAATTTATTTGCTGCGCGACATAGACGAGAGTACTCTTCCGAGTCATCTAACACTTTTACAATAGCTCTATAAAAATCTTCGGGGGACTCCGCCATTTGGTATGCTTGGTGGTCTCCTTCACCATCTTCATGTCTAACGACAAGTGGACGACAATACGAAAGTGCTTCAATGTTTTTAATGCTCAATCCCGTATATATAGTGACGGGATTAATTACAACTGCCGCACAAGTATAGATTTCTTCTAGGCAATCAATGCGCCCTAGCTTAACCACAGAGTCATGTTCTCCCAGCTTGTTACAAATTGTACCTGCAATACGAAGCTCTATGCCTTGCCTGCGCCCCTTAAATAGGGGTAATACCTCTGCAATAA
>JAHRWB010000229.1 GCA_019090385.1 Pseudomonadales bacterium
GTGGTTAGGTATATCGTACTCGTTATCAATTTACTTTTTTCTTTTGGAACAAGCATTTCAATTAAATCGCTGCCAGAGTACCGCACCCCAGGCTAACAGGAATATTGCCATACTGAGCATCACGGCTGCAGACCCTTGATCCTTCGCACGGCCAATTAACTCGTTATATTGGGTTCCATGTAAATCTGCAAGAGCTTCAAGCCCGGAATTAAGTAATTCAATAATCAACACCAACAACATGGAACCAAAAAGCACGATCAACTCCACGCCGTTGTTGGCCAGACTTAAGGCAACCGGTGTAAGAACCAGGCCTATAACTACTTCTACGCGAGATGCCTCTTCATTACGAAAACAAGCTTGCAAGCCCTGCATCGAATATTTGGCCGCATCCACAACACGCCGGGTAATCAGGTTTCCGGATTTTTATTTATCCACAGTCATTGGCAGTAATCCCCACACTATGCACATGATGTATATAACGGAGGAGGATAGTTGCTTTGCACTAATTCAGAAATACGCAGGATGTAATTTGTTGCAATATTTAATGGGAATTGAGGGACAGTGTATCTATATCTCTCGACCCTAATTTATCTGCTCGTGTTGGCCGGTCGGCTCCATCTTTTGCTCTAATTAGGTACACTGTCCCTCAGTTTCGAAAGCTCTAAGATAACGTTGAGGAGAAGCCCATGACCATCAAAGCACTGGCATTCGACACAGGCGGCACCATTCTAGATTGGCATACCGGTATCGAGAACGTCCTGTCGGAAATCGGTCAGGCACACGGACTTGAACGTGATTGGGCGAATTTAACCAATGAATACCGTATGAATTCTCTCAAACAGATGATTAATGCTGGTAAGGATGGTCTTGCGACATTTAATATCGATGATGTACATCGGGAGCAATTAAACGTTTTGATTAAGGATCACGGCCTTGCTGCTTTTTCGGATGTTGACAAAGATAGAATTTGGTTCCGTTGGCACGAATTAGACTGCTGGCCTAACTTTCCCGCAATTCAAACTCGATTGAAGACAAAGTATAAAGTCGTCTCATTCACGATTTTAACCGTAGCGCTGATCATGGATACAGCCAAAAAGAATAACCTGAGCTGGGACGCTGTCATTTCGTGCGAGATGATTGGGAAATATAAGATGCTGCCCGAAGCTTATATAAAAGCTGCGGAGTGGTTATCGATAGAACCTTCGGAAATTATGATGGTTGCGAGCCACAATATCGATTTAAATGCAGCGCGGAAATGCGGATTCAAGTCCGCTTATATCTACAGGCCAACTGAATGGGGACCGAAGGGATCAACCGACTCGAAACCGGATGCGCATCACGATATTATCGCGCAGGATGATGAAGATTTGGCTCGGCAATTAGGCGTTTGATGCAAAGAAACACATCAACGACTTCATAAACCCGCGTAAGAGACGCAAACTTGAAGCAAATAAACAATTGTAAGCGACGCTGTGCATGATCAAAGGCCATACCGAAACGTGGGGCACGTCACGTTATGCCTTCCAATATGTGACACGTCACAATCAATCCAATTGGCTGTTCCGGTAAGGTATTTCGACCGCAACCACCGAGATTATCGAACGAAATGGATGTCCCGTCTCAAAAGGCGCTTGAGCTAAGCGCTTTCGTCCAGCTTTGTCTCAATGACAAAGTCCTGGATGAATACGAAATCCGTACAACCTCCATATCGATCGGTCGCGGCACGGAGTGCGACATCATCATCGACAATCCTGGTGTGTCGCTGTTCCATGCCATGCTGAGTTTTCGTGAGGGAAAACTGCTTGTCGAGGACGCGGCCTCGACAAATGGGGTGATAGCTGACGGCGTTAAGATAACGGGTGTTGAACTCAAACGCGGCGAGTCAGTGCAGATTGCCGGTAAGTACACGTTACGGCTTATTGACGCACCCACGCGAGTAACCACTGAGACGGACGCCAAATCGACAGGAAACGACGTACAAAATGAAACGGTCATGGTGAGTACATCCACCCTGAACCGAATGGGACAGGCCACTCGGCCTGCCTACCTGACTGTCTCTCAACCTAGCCAAGCGTCATGGATTTGTCGTCTCGATAAGTCCTCCGTTTCAATCGGTAGAAAGCGCTCGTGCAACATTCGTGTCGGCGGTTGGTTCGCGCCAAGAGAAGCGGCACGCGTCGATCGGCGTGACGACGGTTTCTATCTGGTTGTGTGCGCTAGCAACGTTAAGGTTAACGGCAAACCAGTGCGAGACACGCTGCGATTGAAAGAAGGCCACCGTATTCAGATCGACAGTCTAAGGGGGGTGTTTCATGAACGAAGCAACCTCAATCATTAAGGCGCTACCCCTCGACATACCCGGCTTCGAGATTGCATGCCCGGTTGCCGAAGGAGGGATGGCAACCGTTTACCGCGCCACGCAAACGTCGCTCAATCGCACCGTCGCGCTCAAAATACTGCGTCGCTTTGAGGATCCAGAGCACCAACAGCGCTTCATCAACGAAAGTCGGATGATCGCTTCACTGACGCACCGTAGCGTCATCACCATCCATGATGTTGGTGATATCAATGGTCGTCCGTTTCTAGCGATGGAATACTGCGAAGAGGGCGATCTTGCAACCCGCATAGCGTCTGGCGCCATTGACCCGTGTGATGCCCTAGAAATCACCGCAAACATTGGCGACTGCCTAGCGTTTGTCCATGGCGAAGGTATCGTGCATAGAGATATTAAGCCCGCCAATATCTTGTTCGGCAAAGGCGGAACACCGGTATTGGCCGATTTTGGCATCGCGACCGATGTCAAGGTTGACCAACAACTCACAACCCATGGCACAACCGTCGGTAGCCCCTGTTATTTGAGTCCGGAGCAGGCCGAAGGCAAAGCAACCGATGGCCGCACTGACGTTTACAGCCTCGGTGTGGTGCTCTATGAAATGTTGGTGGGCCAACCACCTTTCCGTGAGAATTCGGCCATCGAGACGATGGCGGCGCACATCAATTTGCCGCCGCCCCGCCTACCCGAGACGCTGCAACCATACCAGCCCCTACTGGATCGAATGCTTGCAAAACAAGTAAACGAACGCTTTGCAACTGCTGCAGAGATGGTGGACTGGATTCGCGATGCACAAGTGAACCACGCTGGTACCGTGACACAGCCGCTGCCATGGCGCACTGATTGGCTTCAGGCACTCTATACGAAATTACTCGAGTCACGGCGACAGGTGCTCGCGGTTACGAGCGTGATCGTGGTAAGTCTAGGCGTGTGGGGAACCATGAACGTGCTCAGCGAACCTGATCCGGTTGCCTTGTATATGCAGCAAGCAGAAGAAGCCTTAAAAGAAGACCGCCTTGCTTACCCGAGAGCGGGAAGCGCATACGAATATTATCGTCAAGTGTTGGCACTCGATTCCGAAAACGATGATGCCATCAATGGCCTTCATGCGATTGCAGAGATCTTTGCCAACCGTGCAGAAACCGATTTATTCAAATCGAACTTCTCATCCGCCAAATTTCACATCGATCGAGGCCTTAAGGTACAGCCTGACAATGAGCGGCTGCTCACGCTACGAGAAGATGCGAAAAGCCTACGCAACTTACCTGAGAAGGTCGTCAGCGGCCTCAAGTCAATCTTCGACAAGCGCTGAAACTAATTCGGCTCAGTCAACTCGACTCTGAGCATCCGCAAATCAGCTGCTACTTGCTCATGACCCGTCGAGGCTGCTAAAGCGCGGTCGATGAGGGCCAGAGCTTTGGCCGGCTCGCTGTTTTCCGCGTAAGCATAGACGAGGTTGTTCAGCGCCGGGAGATTGGTCGCATCGAATCCCAAGACCGTGTGATAGGCACCAATCGCGTCCTCAAGCGATCCGGACCCCAGTTGGACATTACCCCACCCGAGATGTGCGATTGGGTTATCTGGCCACCTCTTGATGGCGGCGGCATAGGCCGTCCGTGCAATATCCCATTGCGCGAGTGTTTCGTGGGCGCTCACAGCTTGCAGGTACGTTTCTGGACGCGCCGTTAGTGGGATGTCATCGGGAGCAAGGACAACAAGCTCCCAATAATTGCTGGCCGACCAACGCTTCGCAAACTCAGCTCGCCGCATCAGCTTACGTTTAGTGTTACCTGATCGCATGATCACCTGATCTGACTCTGGCTCATAGCCCACAACAACAGCGTAGTGCCAAATCGGTAACCATCTGGCCCCCACATTCTGCAGCACGATTACCGGGTACCCGTCCTCGACAAGGCCAAAGAGTTCATCAAGTTGCGATTCAGAAGCGTAGGCGACCCGCCCGTATTGGCGGGTTGCTGCAATGAGTTCGAGCTGCAAACTGCCCTTTCGATCCGGCAGATGAACCCGACGACGCAATTCCTCCAGGTCTGTGTAAACACCACTATGAGACAGCACCATCGATAGCGCCGCAGGGCCGCATTGATCGGTTGTTTGAGCGACGAATAGGACACTAGTTAGTTCGATGCGCTCACTAGGCGGCTGCAGCGAGCTAAGCTTGCCTGCACACCCCGATAAGCTAACCACAACCACCAAACCATAGATTGTGTTCAGCAGCCTCACGAGCCAGCTAGATACGCGTAAAGACGTCCGTCACGCCAAGAAGCTCCAAAACCAGCAAGACAATTGCGACGATACCGACCACTTCAATAACACCCGTACCCCCCGCAGGGAGATTATCGATACGGACCGCCAGCCGTTGAAGCTCTTGATCGGTCAGCGCACCGATACGTAGCGTAGCATCAGCGGGATTGACACCGCGCGCAATCAGCGCGTCGCGCACATCGTCGCGCGCTAAGAACGTATCAACCCGATCGACTTGCTCCTGGCGTAACTCCATTTGTAATGCTGAGCCAGTCGAAATGACATCAGCATGTGCGACCGAGCCAAAGATCAGAAAGAAAGTCAGACTAGCCACGACAAAACGACATATTACGTAGTTCATTGCAAAATTCCTTGTTTACGTTTTCCCCGCGCCTGTGGAGACTCAAACTGAAAGAAGATCAGAGCGCGGGCTCGCCAAGCCCGTATTTTGCCCGAAAAAATGGCATTCTACACGCACTTAAGTCACAGAAAGAAAGGCACCTGCTGTCTCAGATAGTCTATCGATAGAAAATGTGATTGCCGATTTTTGCGGTTCGTGGACGGGTTCTGTGCCATGACGACCGGATACTCGTACTATGAAAAAATAGCGCGCCCCCGGTTGGATCATTCGATCTGTTCGACAGCAACGCCTCAGTCGCAGCTTGAGCTGCCAGCCATTGGCTACGGTTACGGGGCCGGTCGCTCTTACCATCACACCACCACGAAAACTGACAGGGCGGCGCCTCCCCGCCTTGATACACGACAGCGCAGACCGAATTCGGGAAATCGCGGCTCTGGACACGGTTCAATACCACGGAACCGACCGCGATCATCCCTCGGTGACCTTCACCCCGCGCTTCCCAATACATAGCCAAGCTCAAACAACGAGACGAGTTACTGTTCGCTGGAGTTTCTGAAGGAGAAGTACGCACTGGCGTTGTTACAGCTGGGGCATGGCTCACGCAGCCAGCTAACAATACGAGTGCTATCACAATTGCGAGTGCGCGTGTTTGACCGGAAACCCTGATCACACTTCTGTTCCTCAGCGTTTGGCTCATCGTGCGCACCCCTCGGATATATTGTTAATCGACCCACTCTCGTGATCAACCACGACCAAAAACTCTTAGTTTAGAAGACTCGCCGAATTCATTTGTTGAACAACCGCACATTGTGCTCCGGTCGAATGGACTTTACTGACCAAGGGGATACTTTCTCTGCATCACACCCACCAGTTCGGTTTGGGCACCTAGCTGCCCCTCACTGAGTAATTCTGTGAGTGTCTTCTTTAGGGTGGATTCAATTAAAGAACTCAGCTTTCGACCACGGTGACGGGTCTATTAACGATTGTCCTGAAAGCGCGATCGTGAATCTAGCTCAACAGGAGGCAACAGAAATTCGATTTGCCATTTGAAATCATGCACGCGTTACCTATGTCTCCAGTATAAACTGATACCTATGTGTCCAGTATGGACCAAAATGCGATTTAAAATTCCTATCTACAAAGTAGCGTTTCGCATTTCCTGTTCGGCGGCGTATTTTTTGTATAAATTCAGGATGTTGACCCGGTCACTCTTCTGCAGCGCACTTTTGTATTGTTTCGATATACTTTGACAATAACACATCCCAACTAAACCGTTGATAAACGGCCGCGTGTCGTTCTCGAGATATTTGTGGCGGGTGCGTTTGTTCTAAAGTATGAATTATGAGTTTTGCAAGTGCGCCGGGTTGTCGGAAGTCTGCATAATAACCGTGCTCCGCCAATACGTACTTCGGAATATCATAGTCGTGGGCCAGGCAAGGTAGACCCGCGGCTAGTGCCTCGACCATAACCCGGCCAAATCCTTCTCGAAAGGAAGCGAGGACAAATAGGTCGGCGACAGAATAATATTTTTTAAGCTCGTCGACGGATGTCGATCCAAACGCATAGTTACCGGGCGTCAAGTTGGATTCGGCAAGTTTTAGTATGGCCGGAGTTTCTTTATCAAATTGTCCCAATACCTGCAGAAAGGGTTGAGGCGAGGGTAGCCTTGAAATTTCCCGGACCACATAATCCACTCTTTTGGATGAACAATTTACCGCGCTCACACACAGCACTACCGGCCTGTCTGTAGGTAAACTCAGTCTGCGTTGTAGTACCTTTTTTTCTTCTTTGCTTAACTGTCGAAAGACTTGTTCCAGATCAAATCCTTCCGGAAGAAAGATCTGTTGATCAGGGCTACAATCCGCATTAAGTGCGCGTTGGTAGAAGGGTTTTGTGACCTGTTGAACGTAATCAAAACCTATATAGGGTGGCGGGTATTGACCGCCGTTGCGAAATAGCAATGAGAATGATTGTTTTGTTAAGCGTTTCCATCGAGATAAAAACCCGCAAAGATCTTTATCGCTAACATAAACGATTTGTGGTCTCTGAATAATCAAATGGGGTAATAAGGCAAAGAAAAATGTTAATTGCTCAATATAATATCCACGTCCGATTTCCCGATTACCACGCCCAAGTTTTTCTCCCAGCCACACTGCATATTTTGATTGGCGAGGAAGGTTCCACAGACGTCTCTCTCTTTCCGCGTCTGGACCTCCTCCTTTAAACAGGGTGATCTGAAGGTCATTGCTTTCTTTAAGCCTGATAAACAGAGAATCAAAGAAATCTTCGTATCCTCGCTGTGTCGTGCCCAGCCCGCTGCACAAAAAAAACACCCTGGTGGGTTGTTTATTCAAGCTGGTTTTCATTGCGAGCGACAAATCGAAATGCGTAGGGAACAACTCCGGGTGTGCGAAACGTAAAGGTGCGGCCAATGAATTTAAGATACCCCGCAAAACCAATGCTTTTGCTGCCGACCTTAAGGTTGGCCTGTAGTGAGGCGTAGTTGTGGGTTTCAACGAACCCTACACCGCCATGGTATCCTCTGTCTCGACAGTATTGATCACCAAAAAGCGTCAATAATCCCCCCAGGCCTTTTCCCCTGAATTCTGGTTGAGTCATCATATTGTAGGTATACCAATAAGGTGCTTGCACCTCAACATAGATATTTGAGGTGTGAGGGGCGGTGCTGAATGAGCGCCAGACAAACGCGACAAGCTTATTGTCGGCAAAAGCTGCGATACATATGTCTCCACGTTTGTACGCTTCATCCACAAATATGGGGTTCAGTTTGCCTGAAGGCCAGTCGCTCATCGTTTGTAATAGATCAGAAACTGTCGCTTGCCTGATGGAGATTCCACCAGGCGGATTGATGCTTTCCCAATTTTCAGAATGCATCTTTCGCATTAAAACCCGGGAAAGCATGAACCAAGGATGCACACTCTGCATTAGTTTGCTCCATATCCGAGCTTGCAGCGACGTATTAGGAGTCACGCCAGCAGCCATTCTTCTTCGATCAGAGACATCAACATATTGGCGTAGCGCGGATCGGTGGATAATGAAATGTGGCGCATCTCAAGCCAGTGTAATTGCCACCCCGTCTTCTCTGAAATTTGGGTAAGCTGATCATTGTCCCAAAGACCTTCGTCCTTCGCACCTATGATGTTGACTGGTAGGTTACTTAGATTCGCCCACACAGGCACACGCCATCGGTGCCACTGGATGTAGAGCATGAGCCATACGTAGTGAGGCCAGCCGATCGAACGCGCTTCCTCGCTAAATCGGGGTTTATGACTATCCGGGTGTTGGGCAAACGCTGTATGGTCTCGACGACACACAGTGCGTGCGCTTGTGAAGTGGATCTCTTTACCAATTGAACGTAAAAACCTGAGCGTGCTACTGAGTAGTCGAGCGTTGTTGGACGCGCCAGACCGAGCAGCCCACCACACCGGAGTGATTGCGAAGTAGTGGCAGATCTCCCAGTTCTTTGGGGGTACGTTCAGTATGTCCAGCGCAATCAGGTTGCCGAAGGATTGAGCCACTATGTAGGAAGGTTCCAAATCCAGTTGGTGGCAGGCCTGAATCAGGTCCAACGCCATTACACTAGGTCGAAATTTGTACCACCTGCCACGATCACTCACGCCATGCCCTCGCAGGTCAAAACAAACCAGGCTTCTACCGCTTTTAACCCACTCTTCAGCGAAGAAATTCCAGACATTGCAATCAACGGCGAGCCCATGAATGCACAGGCACAAATCTTTAGGAGGCAGGCTTGGGTCCGAGGTGTAGAGACGACCTCGTATAGTGCAACCATCAGAAAGCTCAGTCGCAATTTCGTGCGCAGAGATATTCATATGGAGCTGGTGTATCGTTTTGCGATCCAATTATATAAACCCAGTTTTCGCAACAGACGGTAGATGTTTCTGAGCAAGGGGGCGTGCGTTTTCAAAATAACGTAGTTGCAGCGCCACTTTTGGTAGTCGTGCAGTAAAGTAATGGCACGGGTTGTCAGGTTCGTCTTCGCTTTTAACATGCTAACAACCGTATCCAGTGTTTGTTCGTTATGGATGTGTTGTTTGTCCAATAAAGATTGGTTCCAGACACGATCGTCGCCTAGATGAAATGTATATCTTCCTTGCCCAAAATATTGGTACTGTTTGGCTGATTGAATCATGTTGATCGCGAGCGTAACACCGACTGGCTGCAGACCAATGCAGGTATCGCCCAGTACATAGTCGGGATAGTGGTGGCGTGGAAAGACGAAACAGCTGTACCCGTAGTGTGGACTGCCTTCCTGCGCATAGATGCGTTCCAATTCCTCAAGCGCCATAAATTCTGTGCTTAATGTGCGTCGCCCTATCACGAATGCATCGTAACCCTCTCGAATCAGCGCGGAAACTTGTTGGTAAAAATCTGGCCAGAGACCAATGTCGATATTTGAATAAATCAGGTAGTCTGCATCTGGCGCGCTTTTGTACAATCGATCCAGTATGTCTGACAAAAATGGTAGCTTTCGCGGCGAATCGTTACCAGGTACCACATCCAAAATCGATCTATCGAGTTCCGCAGTGGTTTCAAAATCTGCAGGAGCCGAGGATGAGTCTTCCGTGTAAAAGGCAGCATATTGCTTAACTTCCAGATCATCCGTTGTGTTGGTTTCATTTCGCGCCAGGGACATTGTATGTAGAGTGATGGGTTGGGCAAAGAGAAGGTCTGAATTGGGGTTACGCACCACTAAAGGGTTAACTATATGGGCGATTTTAAGCATGGCGTGGATTGCGTGATAAAATTGATACAGAGTGTGCTGTCACAAGCTCAGCCCAATAATAGTAATTGGACTCAAATGACACCATGCGATCTACAACAGCAATCTCACGATCCTGCTTCATTTGCATGCCAATAAATACCAGGCCGCCGATAATACCCAGATTCGCAAGAATGGTTACCATCTGATCGAGTTCGATTCTCTTCATTCTTCTCCTTGAAATGATTAGAAAGGTTTGATTGTACCAGATCGATAAACGACCGCTATGGGCAGATACTGTTGACAAACCCAGCGCTCAGCAATGAGTTTAGCTTTGCTCGAATCTGCAGTGCGGTTGTGATTCAGAATTAGCACGAAGGCAAAAAACTTTCGCTTCTTCAAGCGAAATCGTGCACGTGTTACCCACGAGGGTGCGTGGTTAGTGGATACTTACAGGGAATGGTACTGAATATTGGCTCCACCTGCTGGGCTTAACCGCCAACCGCATTACAGCGGCCCAATGATTAACAGTCATCTAATTAGCTCTCTTATGTATTCCCGGCATTTCCATGGAGGAAACAGAACGTCGCGTTTCAGCGGGATTTTGCGGCGCGCAGCAGAGCAAAGTGTCCGACTGAAAACGCCTTGTTATGCATAACCTACTGATTGAGAACACGCACGTACACTAAAGTTGTATGCGCCATGTGTAGCAACACAAATAGGGTTGCAGGAACAA
>JAHRWB010000088.1 GCA_019090385.1 Pseudomonadales bacterium
ATAGTTACATCATTTTTACCCAGGGTGATTTTTCCGTCTACCTTGCCGTAAATGACGAGATTTTCTTCTCCACTTATATCTCCGTGAATACTGATGGAGGGGCCGATGGTAGCAGTGTTGTTTGCTGTTGGCTTTTGCGAATGCGAGATTTTTTCCGGTGACGTTGGGACGGGTGCAGGCTGGCTTATATCAGCGTCTTTTTTCTTTTCGAACATAGTATCTCCCTGTACTGTCTGAAAATTATGACTGTCAATGCTGTTGTAGGTGCATTATAGGCATAAACCGCTGAAGTTTGCCGGTGTGCCTATTGCGCTGTAGGGTAGCGTCCTTATTGATGAGCAAGAACAAGACTATGGCACATTTAAAAACTATCTTCACCCTAACCAGGCTTGGGTTTATATTGCTCCTGAGCATGGCGTTTTCTGGCTGTGCCACCAATAAGCCAGAAAAATCAGCTAAAAGCCGGTATGTTGACTTGCAGATTCTCGCGATTAACGATTTTCATGGCAGTTTAGAATCGGGTTCAGGTGAGTACGGAGGGGCAGCTTATCTTGCCACGCATCTTTTGAGGGCTGAAGCCCAAATCCAACACAGTATGACGGTCTCTGCCGGGGATTTGGTGGGGGCCAGCCCATTTTTCTCTAGTTTGTTTCATGATGAGCCGACGATAGAAGCCGCGAATATTTGGGGCCTGGATTATCATGCTGTAGGTAATCATGAGTTTGATGAAGGGCTCCAAGAGCTTATGCGATTACAAAATGGTGGAAGCCATGGCGTAGACGGGGATCGCGATGGGGACCCGTTTCAGGGTGCAAAATTTAGGTTTCTTGCAGCTAATTTGTTCGTACAAAAAAGTGGTGCAAGACCGCTTGTTGGCTACGCTATTGAAAATTTTGATGGTATTGCCGTGGGCATTATCGGACTGACACTTACTGGTACCCTGTCTGTGATTTCCAAGCAAGCAGGCCGTGGCCTGGGTTTTGAAGATGAGGCCAGAGCAATAAATGCGGTGGTACGCCAAATGCGTAATCAGGGCGTGGAAGCGATTGTCGTATTGCTCCATGAAGGTGGCAAACAACTAGGTAAAGATTTTAACGCTTGCGAAGATTTTTCAGGGGATGTTTTAAATGTCGTGCAAAAGGTGAGCCCAGCGGTGGATCTATTCATTACAGGACATACGCATGAATACTACTTGTGTGAAGTAGACGGTCGCCCTGTTACCAGCGCAGGATCCAATGGCACTCTTTACACACGATTGATGACACGCCTGGACCGCGAATCGGGTGATTTGGTGCTGACGTCGATGAAGAATGAGCCTGTTACGCATGATGTGAAGCCCAATCGTAGAGTTTTAGCCTTGTTGGATAAATATCGGCCGTATGTCAAACCGCTGTCTGAGCGGCCAGTGGGAAAATTGACCGCTTCATTTGTTAGAGAGACTAATGAAGCAGGCGAGTCTTCGCTCGGGCAGCTTATAGCGGATGTACAATTGTATGCTACTCGGGAAAGTGCTGCGGTCATTTCTTTTATGAACCCTGGTGGGCTTAGGCGCGATATCACCTTTGCTGACAATGGCGTTATTACATTTGGTAATATCTTTGCTACCTTGCCATTTAACAACTCCCTGGTAACTATGACTTTAACGGGTGCACAAATTAAGCGCTTGCTTGAGCAGCAGTGGCAAGATGAAAATGAAACCAGGATTCTCGCGGTATCCATGGGTTTCACCTACACTTGGAACAGTCAGGCATCACGCGGGAACCGAATAGATTCTTCTTCTATTCAGCTAAACGGTGTTTCTTTGAAGCCAGATAAATCTTATCGAATAACTGTCAATAATTTTATTGCTGGTGGTGGAGACGGATTTACAGTTTTGCGTGAAGGATACAATATGGCATGGGGTATGAGTGACCTGGATGCCTTGCAAAGTTATCTGGCAAGCCATTCACCTTTGGCACCTGTGGTGCATACTAGAATTAAGCGTATTTGAGGCTGTGCAAATTAAACTAAAAACCTTATTGGCGAGCTTGCTATTATTTATGCTGGGTAGTTACGCACTAGCATCGGAAAATTTTCCCCGTCCCCTGGAGCTAGAAGCTGACGTTAATTTCTGGACGCGCGTGTATACTGAAATATCAACCCAATCTGGCTTTGTACACGATGCGCATGATTTGTCTATAGTTTACGAAACGATAAAAACAGCCGATAGCTCGCGTACGAATAGAAAAAAAATTCGTGCGGTTAAAGCCAAGTATATAAAAATACTTAATAGCCTTGTTGGTGCGTCGCGCGCAAATTTAAATGCTGAGCAACAGCGGGTTCTACAGTTGTGGGGTGAGGACGTTTCTGATGCGCGGTTGCGAAGCGCAGCCACTTCCCTGAGATTTCAAAAAGGCCAGTCAGACAGGTTTTTGGAGGGGCTTGTGAGATCGGGTACATGGCGGTCACACATAGAAAAAGTGTTGGCTAAAAACAACCTGCCAAAAGAACTGGTTGTGTTGCCTCATGTGGAGTCATCTTTTAATCCTCGCGCGTATTCCCGTGTTGGAGCTTCCGGTTTGTGGCAGTTTACACGAGCTACAGGGCGCAGATATATGCGGGTAGATTATGTTGTTGATGAGAGGATGGATCCATTCGTTGCTACCATTGGAGCTGCCAGGTTGTTGGAGCATAATCGTCAGCTAACGGGCACCTGGCCTCTCTCTCTTACAGCGTACAATCATGGTGCGGCAAGTATACGTCGTGCAACGAAAAAGCTGGGAACTAAAGATATTGGCCGTATTGTTAGGGAATACAATGGTCGGGCATTTGGTTTCGCTTCACGTAATTTTTATGTCGCCTTTTTAGCCGCGTTAGAGATAGACCAGTCTCCAGAGAAATATTTTGGGCCGTATAAAACATCGGCAGCGGTTCGGTATACCTTGATACAACTGGATAAATATTATGCAGCAAATACCGTGGCCAGGGCACTTGGTACTAATGCCAAGTTGTTACGGAAGCACAACCCTGCATTGCTAGCACCTGTTTGGAATGGCTCGAAAAGAATACCCGCGGGATTCACTTTACGTGTACCTGCAGATGTTTTAAGTGAAGCGCCGGGGTTGCTGCTTGCTCAAATTACAGCTAAAGAAAGCTATTCTGAACAAACACCCGATTTGTTTCATAAAGTAGTACGCGGAGATACCATTTCTGAAATAGCTGCACGTTACGGATATAGAGTGAGCGAGGTGCTGGCTTTGAACAGTTTAAGCAAAAGAAATTTTATTCGCATTGGCCAGGAATTGCGCTTACCTGTGACAGAGGCACTTTTAGCTGCAGCAAGGGCTTCAAGTTCAACATCGGTGGTTAAGGCCAATTCGAATAATCAGGTCGTGGCACATATTCAGCAACCGGCCGTAAATGTAGTAGCAACCGCGGACAAACACTCCCTATCAAATGATAGCACGCCTGTAGATATCAGTGGCACAGTACTGGCTGTGCCCATTGTCACTACCCTTGCTGGTGATCCTAGTGATTATACCGTGGATGGTAATGACAGCATTGAAGTCCAGGCTTCGGAAACCCTGGGTCACTATGCGGAATGGTTGAATATTCGTGCCAGGGATTTAAGGCGTATTAATGATATGCCATTCAGGCAACCGGTTGTTATTGGGCGCCGTATAAAACTGGATTTTTCGAAAGTGTCTAAAAAAGTGTTTGAGCAACTTAGGTTGGCCTATCAACATGGCCTGCAGCAGGCGTTTTTTATGTCTTATCAAATACAGTCAGTTTTGGATCACCCCATTCGCCGGGGGGAGTCTCTTTGGTTGCTCTCGCAACAAAAATTTAAGGTGCCAGTGTGGTTATTGCGGCAATACAACCCGGATTTGAATTTTGATAAGCTTAAGCCGGGCTTGGTTATTAAAGTGCCTATATTGAGTCAAAATTAATTTAGGCAGGCCAGTCTAGAGATTCAGAGCGGTCCTACAGTTTGCCCGTGCTGTTCAGGGAGGGCATATCTCGTTACTCAGTCAGGAAAGCGCATACTGGACTCGACATCTAATGTGGAGCGGGAAACGAGATTCGAACTCGCGACCTTCTGCTTGGCAAGCAGATGCTCTACCAACTGAGCTATTCCCGCATTTGATGTGTCTGCCAGTTAGATACTGGAAGGGCGCGTATTGTGCCAGAAATCTATCCCGGAGCAAATACTGTTAGTGGTTTTATGGTCCTCAAATTGCAA
>JAHRWB010000089.1 GCA_019090385.1 Pseudomonadales bacterium
AATCACAGAAGCAACATTACGCTTAGCTGACAATTCAAAAATTGAAAGAAAAACTACTTTGATGAAGGTAGGGGACTATTACCAGCACTTTTCTGAAAATGTACGTGATAATCAAGATGTAATATTTCATAACGGAGATTTATATCCACCTGACTATGAAAATGTGTTAGATGTCAGCTGGTATAAAACTGACAAACCTTTAACTATCGAAGATAGACTAATAGCCAGAGACGAAATTTACAACTGGGGGCCGAGAGCTGCAGATTTTGTAGCGGACTATGACATTGGCAAAGCAATCCGAGAGAATATCATTGACCCTGTCTACTATGCGTTTGATCGTGTTGTTTGGCGCAATTGGGAAGCAAGTTACGATGTCAGAGAACTCGAGCCCCAAAGTCGTAAGGAAAAAACCTACGTACTTAGAGAGTACTTTGTGCCAGTTAAAAATTTTGATGCTTTTGTTCCTGTGATGAAGGAAATTTTTAACCGGAATAATGCCAATATTATTAATGTATCTATCAGACATGCCCATGCGGCACCTGAGAATTTATTGTCCTGGGCGAGAGAAGAGGTGTTCGCTTTCGTTGTCTATTATCGTCAAGGTACTGATCAGGCATCTAAGGACAATGTAGAAACATGGAGTATTGAAATGATAGATGCGGTTATAGCCGCTGGTGGTACCTATTATTTGCCTTATCAGATCTATGCCTCAGTCGAGAAATTTCAAGTGGCATATCCGCGAGCCAATGAATTTTTTGCGCTAAAGAAAAAACTGGATCCAACCAACCGCTTCGTGAATCAGTTGTGGAAACAATATTACCCCGGCAATCATGATAAAAATAATATCGGTTTCAGTGAGCAAAAAAAAAAGTAAAAAACTACTTTAGAGATGAGGAACAAACCGTTCTAACCATTCCTGAGTGGTATTTGGTTTTTAACCCACTCGAATATGCTGATTTTCTGGCGGCGGACAACAACCCCGGTGATTTTCCCTTTATGGCGAGTCTGGATGAATACTGGTCCTTATACGACAAGGCGGTATTGGTGAGTCAAAGATACGGCGGGGATAACTCAGAATATATGACGATGCTAAAGGTCATCGGCTTCAGTACTACTGTTGAGTATATGTTTAAAAGCCTCTATGAAAATACAGTAGGCAGCTTTACGTATTGGACAGCATCAGGTGAAATTACTGACGAAGATAAAATCATAATGCGCGCTCAACGTGCATATAGCGATCTCATTTTTGACCAGGCGTGGTATAAGTTTAACTTCAGTTCCTGGATAGGCCACATTTGGAAGGACACTGATTTTTTTGGCAGCAACTTCATTAGAAAAACTGAACGAAAGCTATTCTTTAGCTTGGAGTTTGGTTTTAAAAGCCTGTATGCGAAGCTAATTGGCTTTGCCTCCCAAGCGGCTTTTGAACAGGGTGATGGATTAATCTATCTTATCGCGAATGTTCCAGAGCCGATCAGGAAAAGCTTGCCGGAGATGGTCACCATCGTTGCCGAAGACGCGGGTATGCATTTACTTTCCATACCGAGATGGGGAGCATTCACAACAACGCTTCCTCTTTTGCTAACTGCGGGAGCGGATATAGTAGAAATTTCCGGTAACAAAAAAATTGCTGTGTCGTACCTTGTCGATGAGTCTACGGATTTCCAGGCTGGCACTGGTGAAGAGATTTTCGATTCCCGGGTGGTGTCTAATATCAATTTAAAACGCAAAGTTCTTTTAGTTGATGTATCTCAGTTGGGTAACCTGTTTTCAGCACTGGAAGCACACAAAATTCGTCTCGAACATATCTATGATTATTAGCGGGGCTGCGCTGGACAAGCCAGGTGATGGCATCATTGTTTCACACTGAATGTGCTAGAATCCCAGATTAGCGTGGACAGATAATACGTATGTGTGTTGCGTAGTACTATTGTTAGATAATGTAAAGAGGTGAGGTTGATGAGGATAATTGGCGTATTGGGAGCTGGCACTATGGGTGCTGGTATAGCGCAAGCTTTTTCGAGTAATGGTTTATCTGTTGTATTGCGGGATATTGATCAGAGCTTTGTTGATAGGGGAGTCTTGAACATTGTGGGCAATCTTGAACGACTGGTGTCCAGGGGGCGGCTGGATAGCAGTGAAAAAGATGCCATTGTTTCACGTATCGAAGGCACAACAGAATTATCTGCATTGCAACATTGTGACCTTATCGTTGAAGCTGCTGTTGAAGATATGGCGATAAAAAAGTCTATTTTCTCTGAGCTGGATTCAGTGTGTAAGCCAGGCACTATACTGGCATCTAATACTTCATCACTGTCGATTACTGAAGTTGCCGGTGCGACTACACGGCCGGAAAAAGTTGTTGGTATGCATTTTTTCAATCCAGCACCTGTCATGAAATTGGTGGAAGTTATTCGCGGTATTGCCACTTCCCAGGATACTGTAGATACAGTATTGGAGCTGGCACAAAGTATTGGCAAACAGCCGGTGGAAGTTGCCGAGGCCCCCGGTTTTGTAGTGAACCGTATCCTGGTACCTATGATAAATGAAGCGGTGGGTATTTTGGCAGATGGTGTAGCGAGTGCAGAAGATATTGATGCTGCTATGAAATTGGGCGCAAACCACCCGATGGGCCCTCTGGCTCTGGCTGATTTGATCGGTCTGGATGTTTGCCTGGCGGTTATGGATGTCTTGCATCAGGAGTTTGGCGATTCAAAGTACAGGGCTCACCCGCTGTTAAGAAAGTATGTTCGAGCTGGCTGGTTGGGTAGCAAAACGGGTAAGGGGTTTCGCACCTAGAGTAAAGGTAATCCATATTGCTGGAACATATAAAAATTGTGACATATATAGGCTGTTAGCTTTGGTACTCACCGGGGTGAAATTGCCATGCAACCCTGATATTCAATTAGTGCAGTAAATGGTTGCTAATTGCCTAAAAAGATGTTCTATTTTGAGCGTCCTTCGTGAATTGCATTAGGGGGATAACTTTCCGGGTGCATCAAGATTTGCTTTGGATTTGGACAAGGAATTGATGCGATCGACCTAGAATAAACCCATTTCAATGGAGTACTCAGGGAGAAAGTTATGTCGCAGAGTGATGTTCAATTCGATATTCAAATAAAAAACGGAACCATTGTTGATGGCCAACGAACCCCGAGATTTCAGGGTGACGTATGGATTAATGATGGAAAGATAGTACAGATTGGTGGCGCGTCTCCAGGGCTGGCTGAAAAAGTTATCGATGCAAGTGGGCGAGTTGTTGCACCGGGCTTTGTTGATCTCCATACCCACTATGATGCCCAAATCCGCTGGGATCCCTGGTGCACCATTTCTGGTTGGCATGGAGTCACCTCGGTTGTTTTGGGTAACTGTGGATTTGGCTTTGCACCGGTAAAACCGGATTTTCGTGAGCGCTCGATGTTAACCATGACACGAACCGAGGCTATTCCCTATGCATCGATGGAAGTGGGGATGGAATGGGATTGGGAAACAATTCCTGAATATCTGGATAGTCTTGATCGTGCAAATAAAGGCGTCAATATCATCCAGTACATGCCAGTGTCGTCCTTAATGACCTATGTAATGGGCCTGGAAGCTGCGAAAACACGGCCAGCAAGCGATGCAGAGCGCGAAGAAATGAAACGTCTGCTGCATGAAGGGATGGATGCAGGATTGTGTGGGTTTTCCATTCAGCGCTTGGGAGAAAACTCAGTTCAGGCCGATTACGACGGCTCTCCCATGGTGACAGATACTATGGTCGACGAAGACATACTGGCATTGGCAGAAGTACTGAATGAGCGTGGTGAAGGTGTAATCCAAATCACCCAGGCAGAAGGTAGTATAAAAAAAGACCGGGCATTCCTGGAATTACTGGCTAAAACAGCGAACAGACCAGTATTGCACAATGTCGTAGCGCCAGCGCGAGTAGATCCCGAAGTACACCGCAAGCCACTGCGCTGGATCGATGATTGTCGCGAGCGGGGATTGCCTATTTACGCCCAGTGCGGGACAGGCCGCTCGGGTTTTGCATTTACCCTGGAGCATTGGAATCTTTATGATGCATCTCCCGCATGGCGAGCAGTAACTACTGGTAGTCACGACGAAAAGATGGAAAAAATCCAGGACCCGGCATTACGCAAGGCGCTGATTGAGGAAGCCGATGAAGCCGACCGCCGATTACAGGTTATCCAGGCTGGGGTCGGTGGAAACCCTAAATATCTGGTTATTCAGTCGGTTGGGGAGCATGCTGAATTAGAGCCTTATGTCGGCCGTAGCGTAGGCGATATAGCCGAAGAGCAGGGTAAGCATCATATTGAAGTAATGCTGGATCTGAGCTGGCAGGGAGATTTGTCAGTGGAATTTCTTGGTCCTGACCGTGGTTCTAATGCGGAATATATGGCGGAGATGATGAACGATTCGGACTTTACTATTCCCGGAGTGTCTGACGGTGGTGCTCATACTAAATTTTTTACCGGCGGGTCTTACACTACAGATTTCCTTTCCTGGTTGGTAAGAGATGAGCAGGTTGTGAGTTTGGAAGAAGCACATTATCGCTTATCAAATCTGCCTGCCCAGGCCGCGGGTTTTCTGGATCGGGGCGTATTGTGTGAAGGCGGTGCTGCTGATGTGCTGGTTTATAACATGAATGAACTGGCTATCGATCCACCCTGGATTGGAAACATAGAGCATGATTTCCCTGGAGGAGAGTGGCGTCGGGTGCAACGTGCGATAGGTTATGATGCGATCATTGTAAACGGTGAAGTTACCTTCGAAAGTGGTCAATGTACTGGCGCAACGCCTGGCAAGCTGCTGCGGCACGGGCAGGCTAAAGCAATATAAAAGAGTGCCAGTACGAAAGTGCTGCTGAGATTAAATGTCAGCAGCACTTTTATACGAGCTGCGCTAAAACGCTAGTCATCAAATAACGATCTATTCCGACCGTTCCGCTCGTATGTCTTTTGTGTGTAAATTTTCGTGCGCAGCCAACCTCGCGGCAGGCGGAACCCTGCTGTCATTGACCACAATTGTAATTGTACTTACTATCCTTACTGTCTTTTCTAATTCTATGTATCTGACTTTATCATTGATCAAATAACGGGAAATAATTATGGGACCACTTTCTTCACTGAAAATCATCGAAATTGCGGGTATCGGCCCCGGGCCAATGTGCGCAATGTTGCTGTCCGATATGGGTGCTGAGGTGGTCAGGGTTGATCGCGTAACAAAAGCTGACCTTGGCATGGAACGAGATCCGAAGAAAGATGTGATGAACCGTGGGCGGCGTTCTATTGCGGTGGATTTGAAGAGCCCTGAAGGTATCGAGCTATTGCTGAACATGATAGATAAAGCCGATGTTATAACTGAAGGCTTTCGACCGGGCGTGATGGAACGTCTGGGCTTGGGGCCGGATGTATGTATGGCGAGAAATAATAAACTGGTGTATGGGCGTATGACAGGTTGGGGTCAGGATGGTCCGCTATCCCAGGCGGCTGGACATGATATTAACTATATCTCTTTGACAGGCGCATTAAACGCTATTGGCCGCGAAGGAGAGATCCCGGTCCATCCATTAAATTTGGTCGGTGATTTTGGTGGCGGTGCGCTATATCTTGCAATGGGCGTTTTGGCTGCGGTTATTGAAGCGCAAAAATCAGGCAAAGGCCAGGTTGTGGATTGCGCCATGACGGACGGATCTGCATCATTGATGGCGATGTTTTATGGTATGAAAGCCATGGGTGCCTGGTCAGAAGAGCGGGGTACTAACGCAATAGATACTGGCTCCCATTACTATACCGTTTACGAAACAGCGGATAAAAAACATATCTCGATTGGTTCTATCGAAGCCAAGTTTTATAAAGAGCTGTTGGAAAAAACTGGTTTATCCGGGGACTCGGGCATTCCTAAGCAACACGACGCAGCGAACTGGCCACAAATGAAAGAGCGGTTTACGGAAATTTTCAAGAGTAAAACCCGGGCAGAGTGGTGCGATATTATGGAAGGCAGTGACGTCTGTTTTGCCCCTGTACTTAATTTGCAGGAGAGCATAGAACATCCGCATAATGTAGCCAGAAAAACTTTTGTAGAAGTGGGTGGCGTTGTACAACCAGCACCGGCACCGCGTTTTAGCAGTACGCCTTCAGAAATAGTTAAACCACCATCCGCACCGGGTGAAGATACGGATGCAGTACTTTCGGATTGGGGTTTTGGCACAGATGAGCTAGCGCGTTTACACAAAGCTAATGTCATAGCTCAGCGATAATAATTCAGTATAAGTAGTAGATTATGTACCCAGGAAATTATTCAAAATTAACACCCGATAAAATTGCAGTAGTCAATAGCGCCACAGGCCACTCGATGTCATACAAGGAGCTGGATGATCGCTCCAATCAGCTGGCCCAGCTTTTTTGGGCAGAAGGTTTGCGCAGAGGCGATCATGTTTCCATATTTATGGAAAACGATATCCGTTACTTTCAGGTTATTTGGGCGGCAATGCGCTCAGGTTTGTACCTAACGACGATTAATAGATATCTAACCACCGATGAAGCCGCTTATATCATTAACGATTCAGCATCACAGGTTGTGGTCAGCTCTACTGAAATGAGCTCACAATGTGAAGGTTTGTTGGAACAATGTAGTAAAGTTCAGCGCTGGTTAATGCTGGATGAAGCGCTGGCCGGTTTTGAAGTTTACGATAGTGCATTGGATGCATATCCGGCAGAATGCCTGGCTGAAGAGCCCGCTGGTGGGTTTATGTTGTATAGCTCAGGCACCACCGGACAACCTAAGGGGGTTCTTCGGCCATTGCCAAATGCGCGTATCAACGAGAGCGCTGCGGGGCTGGGTGGATTGCAAAAAGCACTTTGGATGGTCGATGAAAACACCGTTTGTCTGTCGACGGCACCTTTGTATCACGCCGCACCGGTGAGTTTTGGTGCAGCAGTTCAGGCTTTAGGTGGAACTCTCGTGATGATGCCTAAGTTCTCAGGCAGTTTGGCGCTAGAGGCTATGGAGAAGTACCACGTGACGCACTCTCAATGGGTGCCGACCATGTTTTCCCGAATGCTAAAAATGGATGCAGAGGAAAGATTGAAGTACGATCTTTCCTCACATCGAGTGGCTGTTCATGCTGCTGCACCTTGTCCCAGGGGTGTAAAGCAGGATATGTTTGATTGGTGGGGGCCTATAATTTACGAATATTATGGCGGCACTGAATTGAATGGCCTTACCCATGTATCACCCAATGAATGGTTAGAGAAGCCGGGCACGGTAGGAAAACCGGTACTTGGAATAATTCATATTTGCGATGACGAGGGTAATGAGGTGAAGGCCAATGAGGTAGGCATGGTTTACTTTGAACTTCCCAAAATGCCCTTTAAATACCTTAATGAAGAATCAAAAACCAAAGATGCCCAACATCCCGATCATGCTAACTGGAGTGCTTTGGGTGATGTGGGTTATGTAGATGAAGATGGCTACCTTTTTCTTTCCGACCGCGCGTCCTTTATGATTATTTCCGGAGGGGTGAATATATATCCCCAAGAGGTTGAAGACGTGATGATAATGCATCCCCAGGTTGCGGATGTGGCTGCCTTTGGTATTCCAAATGAAGATATGGGCGAGGAAGTCAAAGCTGCAGTTCAGTTGGTTGAGGGCGTTGACAAAAGTGACGCGCTGGCCCTTGAATTAATCGCCTATTGCAAACAAAAACTTGCAAACTATAAATGCCCGAAAAGTATCGATTTCGAAACAGAACTGCCCCGTTTACCGACCGGAAAACTGTATAAAAAATTGCTCAAAGACCGGTATTGGGGAGATAAAAAATCCCGTATTGTTTGATTGCAAGTAATATTTATCCGCGGCGCTACTCTTTTATGTTGTTGGATTTGATGTGTTTTGTATTCCAGATCGTAGCTTTCTTGGCTGAGAGTACTCGAAAGTACCTATAAATTTTGTAATTTACTATTAGTAAGGAGTTAGAGAAATGCGGTTATCAAAACCCAGAATTACCCCATTACCCGAATCAGAATGGAATGACGAACAAAAGCAAATAGGCAAACCGTTAAAAGATCAGTACGGCTTTGTATTTAATGTGCTGGCAACATTAATGCGGAATATGCCGTTGCTCACAAGATGGAACAAATTTGCCGGCCACATTATGGGAACATCAAGCCTGGCACCAAGGCTCAGAGAGATGGCCATAATGCGAGTGGGTCTCCAAACTAATTGTGAGTATGAATGGGGGCAGCATGTGTTGATGAGTGCCAGTGCGGGACTGAATGCTGATGATCATGCACGAATTCAGGCTGGGCCCGAGGCCGAAGGCTGGAATGAAGTAGAGCAGGCAGTATTGCTTATTACCGATGAGCTGATTAAAGACACCATGATTTCCGACGCTAATTGGAGCCTTGCAAGCAAGCATCTAAGTGAGCAGCAGATTACAGATCTTATTTTTACCATTGGTAACTACAATATGTTGGCAATGGCATTAAACAGCATTGGTGTACAAAGAGAAAAAGGTGTGCCGGGCTTTAATGGCTAGTGCAGCTTTGGTATTTAGTTGAGTATTGCAGAAAATATTTCTAGCATACTTTGGCACTAATGTAGTGACAGAAATAAGGTAACACGGTACAGACGTAAAACTGTTGAGCCGTATTACTGTAAAATTGAAGAACCGTGAAGAGGAAGGATAGATGGCTGACTGGATCAATGCTGATGAATTAAAAAAACTCATCAAACCTGGGCATACCGTGTATATAGGTGGAACAACGGGCGAGCCGACAGCGTTGTTGGAACAGCTTGAAAATATCGAAGGCATACATTATATCCAGCAGCCTGTTGCGGCAGTAAATAGGCGAGATTTTTCAGAATTGGGCCCAAACTGCACACAGGAATCCTATTTCGTAACACCCGCCTTGAAAGAAGGCTTAGCGGCAAGCCGAGTAAAATTTATTCCCATGCAAATGCGTGTGATTCATGATTATCTAGCCAATAAGGCCATTGATGTTTCGCTTCTGCAGGCAGCCAGGGATGTAAATGGCGAGATACGCTTCGGACTCAATAACGAGTATGTTGTGGCAGCGATTGAAGGTAGTCGTACTGTGGTTGTAGAAGTCTCTGATGCATTTATTGCACCTATAGGGTCTCAATTGGTTGGGGAGAGCGCCCACTATCTATACGCGAGCAGCACGCCGGCGACAAAGTTTCCGCTGGTTGAGATTGATGAAACATCTCAGCAGATTGGTCGCCTGGTTGCAGATATTATCCGTGACGGGGATTGTATTCAAACAGGTATTGGTGCTGTGCCAGCTGCTATTTTTTCGGGTTTAAGTGAAAAAAATGACCTGGGGCTGCATTCGGGCATCATCGATGATGGTGCGATGGACCTTATCAGAGCCGGAAATATGAGCGGCAAACTAAAAAACATTGATTCCGGGCTGCATGTAGCGGGAATGGCATTGGGCGGGCAGGAACTGTTCGACTGGCTAAAAGATGAACGTTCAGTGGTTTTTAAATCGGCTAATTATACCCACGATATGGGGATTATCCGTCAGCTGGACAATTTTGTTTCTATTAACTCCGCAGTTGAGATTGATCTTTTTGGTCAGGTAAATGCAGAGGTCGTAAATGGTAGGCAGATCTCGGGCACCGGCGGTTCCGTGGACTTTATGCGTGCATCCAAAGCATCCAAAGGCGGGCGCTCCATTGTCGCTTTGTCCGCTACCGCTCGAAGAGGTAGCATTTCGCGGATTGTTAAACAGGTAGAGCTGGTTACGGCACTGCGTACTGATGTGGATATCGTGGTGACCGAGTTTGGTGTTGCCGAGCTAAAGTATGCCTCTCTTGAGGAGCGTGCAGAAGCGCTGATTCAAATAGCGCACCCGGATTTTCGCGAACAGCTGAGTGCGTAACCTAGACTGACTCAGGTCAATCTCTATTTGGGCATTTTGGGTGGCGTTGCGGCAAGAAAGCAGAACGAGCCCATAAACGCCCCAATTGCCAGGGTGGTAAAGCCGAGTTGATAATTCCCGTGTATATCTGCCATATAGCCTGCATATACGGGTCCGATTGACATACCGAGCATAACGATCAGCGAAGAGAACCCCATTATGGTGCCGAACGAACTCGGTCCAAAGTAGTCTGCTCTTAGTGCTACCATCAGCGGTCCTCGCACGCCCCAGGACAGGCCATGTAACATGGCAAATAGATACACCATTGTCAGATTGCCAGCATATGCCAGGAGTAATAGTGCGATGGTGTGACCCGCCATACAACATATACACACAAAGCGCTTACTATTTTTGTCTCCAAGATAACCGCCGAGCAGTTGTCCTACCATTTGACATGCAGTCATTAGCGTAACTACCAGGCCAGCTTGGGCGAGAGAAAGGTCCATGCCCTCTGTGAGGTGGGGTACTAGATGCACCATGACGGCTGAAACGGTTAATAGCGAACAGGCATGGCCTAAGGAAATTAACCAAAATGAGTGCGTGCGCATTGCCTGGCGTGCAGTAAAGTCTCGCTTGGAAAACAAACTGGGGCCGCCGGTTTTAGGCTCAAGGGGTTCGGCAATACCATCTGGAATTTCACCCCAATCTGTGGGGCGATGCTTGACGATTTGCACCAGGGGTAAACCGATAAGCAAAACCGCAACCCCGGATATTTGAGCAGTGGTGCGCCAGCCAAATATCTCAAGACACATAATGATGCCAGGTACACAGAGGCCACCCAGAGAATAACCCAATTGCGAGACGGATATGGCCTTGGCGCGGTGCTGGTTAAACCAGTTAACCAGTGAAACCATTACTGTGGCAAATCCACCCAGGCTTGCTCCAACGGCAATAAAAGCAAATGACAGGTAATAGCTTAATAGTGAATCGACATAACTAAAGAAAATAAACCCCGTACCAAACATCAAAATACCGGCTGTGAGTATTGGCCTGGGGCCATAGCGGTCTACCAACCATCCTTGTAAGGGTCCAAGAATGCCACTTTCTATTCGGGTGAGTGCAAAAGCGGCTGAAAGTTCGGTTTTGCTCCATCCAAATTCCAGTTGCAGTAATACGACATATGCGCCATAGCTTTGCATCCAAAGCAGGCCTGACAAAAACTGAATACCAGCAGCTGCGCTTACGATGTACCATCCAAAAAACGTTTTTCCGGCGGGTCTAACTATATTGTTTAGCTTGTTTGTCCAGTGGGGCATTATGGAGCAAAAAAATTCATCAATTAACTACCTGATGTGGAGAAAGTATGGATCAAACTAGCTGCAGTGCAGTGCACTGCTAATACGTGACCGTCAATTGTTTGGGCAAAGCTTCTAAAAAATGGCGAACATTTCTTCAAAGGCAAGCATTTGTCCACCGTTGGCAGAAGAGGGCACTAAAATGGGTGTTTTTATGCCAGCATCGAACCAAGCTTCGAGACCATCACGTACCTGTGTTGCATTACCAAATA
>JAHRWB010000090.1 GCA_019090385.1 Pseudomonadales bacterium
CGGGCATTAATTACTATTCAACAGAGCATCCCTGTTATTGCAACTATTCATCACCCCATTACCTCGGATAGGGATATAGAATTATCAAACAGTAAAACCCCAATGGAACGAATCTTCATTAAACGCTGGCACAACTTTTTAAAGATGCAAATAAGGGTGGCAAAACAATTACCGGTAATTTTAACCGTGAGTGAAAACTCAAAAAGGGACCTCTGTAGGGATTACGGATTAAACAAAGAGCGTGTTCACGTTGTATATAATGGAATTGACACCGCTGACTTCTACCCTCAAAACCAGCAAACAAACAATATCCACCGCAATCCATGGCAACTGATTACCACGGCAAGTGCTGATCATCCTCTTAAAGGCACCCGACACTTGCTGAGAGCGTTTGGGCTGTTACAGAAAGAATTTCCGGAACTAAGACTTACCATTATTGGCAAACTGAAAGAGGGCGGAAAAAATGAATTATTATGTCGGGAACTAAACATACAGCACAAAATATCCCAACGTCATGATATTTCTATAGCAGAAATTCGTGACTTGTACGCCGAGTCCAGCATTGCCGTGGTACCTTCTGACTATGAAGGTTTTGGATTGCCAACTGGCGAAGCCATGGCCTGCGGCATACCCGTCGTATCAAGTGACGGTGGTGCACTACCCGAGGTTATTGGAGATGCAGGCTTACTAGTGCCCGCAAAAAACCCCCAGGCATTAGCAGGCGCTATACGCAAACTACTCATTGATGCTGACTTACGACTGAATTTAGCCCAACAAGGGCTCGATAGAGTACGAAACCTGTTCGGATGGGACCGGGCAGCCCAGGAAACGGTGGCATTATACCGCGCGCACCTAAACAACTCTTCATCGACATTAAAAAGCACACTACGGAATTTGTATGAGTCTTGAGACCATTAACTTTAACCATTTCCCAATAAATTCTGGACACAAGCTACTTGATATCGGATGTGGAGAGGGTCGGCATACCATCACTGCCTACCTGAAAGCTGATGTGACTGCTTTAGGTCTAGACCTCGACTATGCAGATTTGCAAACTGCTCGAGAGCGAAGCCAGCAATTTTCTTCCACTCCACATAAGAGCAAGGGAGAAGTTAAAGGGAAGGATATAAACGAAGAAAAATCCATGCACTTTATTCAGGCCAGTGGCTTAAGGCTTCCTTTTGAAGATGCAAGTTTTGATCGAGTTATTTGTTCCGAAGTACTGGAGCACATACCGGACTACAAACAAGTATTATCGGAAATCCAGCGCATCCTGAAACCAGGCGGACTATTCGCAGTCAGTGTCCCACGTTATGGACCAGAATGGATTTGTTGGCAACTATCAACACCCTATCACGAAGTAGCCGGTGGTCATATTCGAATCTTCAAAGATAAAAAACTCAAGTTGGACATAGCGAAATTGAATTTTCATATCTACAAGCGTCATTGGGCTCACGCACTACATTCACCATTTTGGTGGTTAAAATGCCTGTTCTGGTCAAATGCAGAAAGCTCCCGCCTAGTTAACGCATATCACAAGTTCCTGATCTGGGACCTAATGAAAAAACCAAAAATCACCCAACTAGCAGAGCAGTGTTTAAATCCTTTAATGGGCAAAAGTGTCGTCATGTACTTCGTCAAAGGAACTACATGAGAACAAACACAATACACCATTTTTTAACTGCAGACGGTTCTTTTCCAAAAACATATTTCTCCCAGACAGCCAATTACATCCTAACTATCCAGGAATCAAACGGTTCGATCCCCTGGGAAACAGGCAACATCACCGACCCCTGGGACCACATTGAGGCCGCGATGGGCCTCTCAATATCCGGAGAATACGCAGCAGCTCGAAAAGCATTCCAATGGCTTATTGATATCCAGCGTGAAGACGGTGCTTGGCTGGCCTCATATAAAGATGGCGCAATAGTGGATGGTTCAAGAGCAGAAACTAATTTTGTAGCCTACGTTGCTACCGGCCTCTGGCACTATTATCTGATAACAAAAGATAAAGAATTTCTTGCACATAGCTGGCCAATGGTGAATGCCGCAATCAAGTTTGTACTCGGGCTTCAAAGCCCCGAAGGGGAAATCTACTGGGCCCTGGATACGCGAACAGGCGTAAATAAAGATGCGCTGGTTACAGGATGCAGTTCCATATACAAAAGTCTGGAATGTACAATAAGCATAGCTCGGGAACTTGGCCACGACGAAAAACTATTCATTGTAGCACGGGCTAAACTAGGTGAGGCAATCCGCTTTAAGCCAGAACGTTTTGATCGTACCTGGGAAAGCAAAGCACGTTACAGTATGGATTGGTTCTACCCCATACTGACCGGAGTTTACACACAGAATAAGGCTGCAGAAATACTGGCATCGAGGTGGCATAAATTTATCGAACCCGGACTTGGCTGCCGCTGTGTCGCCGATCAACCTTGGGTAACTATTGCTGAATCATGTGAATTGATCATGGCTTTACTTGCTACGGGTGATAGAGACAAAGCATTGGAGATTTTTGGCTGGTTACAAAGGTTTCGGCAGGAAGATGGCTCCTGGTGGACGGGTTACGTTTTTACCGACAAAATTCTATGGCCAGAAGAACGCCCTACGTGGACCGCGGGCGCAGTACTACTAGCTGCGGATGCACTTACTGACCACACAGCAGCATCTCGTTTGTTTACCTCACCGGCTTTAATTGATGATCACTAAATACGGCGCAAAACACCCAACGTTTTTGTTAGCGACATAACCTCGAATAATCCTGACTGAATAGCCAGGGTATAAATATCAAAGGGCGCCCGCCCCCCATCTTCTGGATTAGGAAAAATATCATGTATTGCAAGGTACCCTCCCGGTTTAATCCACGGTACCCAGCATCTGTAATCGGTTAGCGCCGCTTCAGCACTGTGACCACCATCAATAAAAACCAATCCCAATTGAATATTCCAAAACCTGGCAGCCATGGCTGACGTTGCAACTATTGGCACAACAACTTCAATTAAACCTGCGGCTTCCAGCGTCCTACGAAATTCGGCAAACGAGTTCATTAGTCCTGCTTGGGTATCGAACAACTCAGCATCATGAAACTGCTCGCCTTGCTGATGTTCTTCGGAACCTCTGTGGTGGTCAACAGCGTACAATTGGTTATTACTAGTAACGCAAGCTCGGCCAAGATATACCGTCGATTTACCACAGTAGCTACCAATTTCCAAACAAGGACCAATACCAGAAACCTCAGTAGCCAAATGATACAGTCGCTCTCCTTCCTCAGCATCAAGAAACCCCTTAACAGCTGTTATGTCCAACCCTAAGTCCATGCATACCTCGTATAGATTTCGCTGTGTAGCGCCACACGGCGGGATAATATCCCCAAAATGTTGGCAGTTTTTGTAAGCTAACTATACTTACCCTACCAACAAAGGGCCAAGAAATAATGGAGCACACTCTGGATCACCACCGTCAGACTCTGGTTCGCTGTCAGCTCAACAATGAGCAGGGTGTGCAAAGTACGCGCTTTATCGATAAAAGCCAGTTTCAATTGTGGCGTTATATGATGATCCACAAGCATGATTTTACGATTACAGCAGCGACTCCCTGCCTTTGGATACCCTTAGAGGAGTTTGAAAAACAGGATAAACTATTTAACCAGGCCGGCATCAATCACGCTGTAATGCAGCTTAGTATGGCCATTTACGATCCTAAAACAGCGTTGTGCGATACACTTCAGCGTTTCGTTCCAAGGGAGGATTCCGATATCGTCAAAAATATATTACTAGAACGAATACCCGAAGATCTGCGCGCTTCGGAAAATTTTGTCATGCAAAGCATAGACGGTATAGCCATACTCCATAAAACCCGGCTAGATACCGCCCAGCCGGGTTCAACAATGACCAACTAGACGGCCATTTTAACCCAACTGCAACATACCTCTCGGTTGCGCACCAGTTAGATCGACGATGGCTGCAAAATTATCAGCAATATCTTCAACCGTCGCATTTGCTCCCAGATCCACTCCCTGATTCTCCATCATGCAGGCGACAGAGTATTTACCCCCTGCAGCTTGAATAATCACTCCGTTGGGGGCCTGCTCGGAACAGAGATAAACTACTGCGGAACTTACCAATTCAGGACCCAATGATTTTTGCGCATCTTCAGGTATCAGATCTACAGTCATACGAGTAGCCGCTACAGGTGCAATCGCATTTGTGTGGATATTATTTTTAGCACCTTCTATTTTTAGCGTATTCATAAAACCAACCAAGGCAAGTTTAGCCGCTCCATAGTTCGTTTGTCCGAAATTGCCATACAGACCTGATGGTGAAGTGGTCATGACAATACGCCCATATCCTTGATCACGCATTATCTGCCATACTGCTTTTGTGCAAAGAGCAGCACCCGTCAAATGCACATCAAGTACCAATTGGAAATCATCCATTTCCATTTTTGCAAAGCTCTTATCCCTCAAAATACCGGCATTGTTTATCAAGATATCCACTCGCCCATAAGTGTCCATAGCTTGTTCCACTAAGCCCTTTACACCTTTAGGATCTGAAACAGAACCACCATTGGCACAGGCATCTCCTCCAGCAGCCTTTATCTCATCTACAACTGCCGCAGCGGCTGCAGAGGAGCCACCAGTCCCATCCATTGCACCACCCAGGTCATTGACCACAATCCGCGCACCACGTTTTGCCAGCTCAAGAGCATGACAGCGACCCAAGCCTCCTCCTGCTCCAGTGACTATCGCTACCTTGCCCTCAAATCCAATGCTCATCCGAAAAACGCTCCTTAATATTTGTTGTAAAAAATTGCTGCTTCATTGTACACCCTAAATAGTATCTCACTAGCCCGTGCTGAATACATAGGATGGGATCAAAGTAACTTGTTATGTGGCTAGGGCCGAAAAGGAAAGCTCACAGGTCCCAATAGTGTTTTCAAGCGCGTTTGAATGCTATCTATCCAGTCGCACAGCGCAGGACGGGTTTCACGCGGGTCGATCAGCTCATGCACTGAAAAAGACTCTGCCTGGGCAAATGGTGATCGAGTCTGCCTTATCTTATCTTCTAACGCTTTACGTGTTGCATCAGGATTCTCTGAAGCAGCTATTTCCCGACGATAAGCGACTGCGACGCCCCCCTCAACAGGCAGCGCACCTGTCTCTACGGATGGCCAGGATAAAATATATGCATCCTGGCCATAATGCGCAGCAGTAGCCACCCCAAAACCCTTGTGAACCTGAATAGATGCCCAGGGAACACTTGCTTGTACTGCAGCAGCTACTGCAGCCATGCCGTAACGAATAGTCCCTGATCGCTCAGCAGCGGGGCCAATCATGAAGCCAGGCTGGTCCACAAAATTTACAATCGGAATATGAAACATATCGCACATTTCAATAAATCTGCGATATTTTTGCGCTGCCTCTGCAGTCATCGCACCTGCATATACAGTGCAGTCATTGGCAAGCACTCCAATGGCCTGCCCAGACATTCTCGCCAAGCCGCAGATCTGACTGGGTCCATAGTTTGCATTCACCTCAAAAAACGATTCCTTATCCACTACAAGCCGAATAACCTGACGCATAGAAAAAGGGGAGTTAGCATCTCTGGGGACTATATGCAACAACTCTTCTTCCATTCTATCTACGGGGTCAGTACAGATTAAGCGAGGCGCTGCCTCCCATACATTTGACGGCAAATAACTTAGAAACTGACGGATTTGCTTAATAGCATCTTCTTCGCTCTCAGCTATGTTATCCACTACACCACTATATGCATGCACCTGAGCACCACCAAGCTCATCCTTGCTAAGCTTTATACCTAGCGCTCTCTCTACAAGTGCCGGACCACCAATCAAAATTTGAGCAGTTTCTCGTGTCATGACTGAGAAATGTGAAGCGACTAAACGCCCTGCAGGAAATCCAGCAACTGCACCCAGTGCTGCAGATACGACTGGAATACACCCCATAGCGTCCGCAATAATCTTGAACCTCGGTACCTTGTATACTGGGTCACCGACAGTGCCCGTGTTTTTACCAGACCCTTTTACACTACCACCTCCACCTTCCAGTAATCTTACCAGTGGTGTACGTTGCTGCATTGCCAGATGTTCGGCATATACGCTTTTTCGTAGTCCTGCAGCATTGGGCGAACCACCCTTCAAAGTAAAATCCTCACCTCCAACAACAATATCACGCCCGTCAATTTTTCCTCTGCCGACTATATAATTTGCAGGTACCAGGCCCTGGAGCTGCCCATCTTCATCATATTCCGGCGTGGCGGTGCTTCTACCAGATTCCCGAAAACTGCCTGAATCCAACAAACAGGAAATTCGCTCCCGAATAGTTAACCGCCCGCGACTGTGCTGTTTCTGTACTGCAGATTCACCACCCTGTTGTCGAGCATGCTGCCGACGTCGTTTTAGTTCCTCTACTTCCGGCTCCCAGCTCATATATTCCTACCCTATTATTTTATCTAACCCAGCGGGTTAAAATTCAACAGTGCGAAAACTATTTTATACTCGCGCTCCTTTGAACCTTAACTCACTTTTATACGAAGCGCGCGTACACAACATTCTGATAAACAATATGAAGAACAACAATGGATATATTTTCCGCACGGCATGTTATTCAAAAAATCGATTTTTCAGATCCACCAGAGAATATAGCAGAACACTACTCACGGATTAGCAATCGAGAATCTGGTTTACACTAGACCTATTTCACTACCGGTTAAAACTCGAAAGGCTTCAATATATCTCGCTAGAGTAGCTTCAATAACTGATTCAGGCAAAAGAGGACCTGGAGGCATTTTATCCCAATTTTTCGCAGCGACAACTGTTTCAAGATAATCTCGCACAATTTGTTTATCGTAACTTATCTGTTCTTGACCCGGCTTCCATTGGTCAATGGGCCAAAAACGCGAACTATCAGGAGTAAATATTTCATCGATAAGTATGGGCTTGTTTGCACCAGGCAAAAGACCAAATTCAAACTTGGTATCAGCTAAAATAATACCGCGATTGGCAGCATACTCACTCGCTTGCGTATATAAAGAAATAGTCTGCTTTTGAAGCCATTCCATCAGTTCGGCACCCACCAACTCAGCACCCTGTGCAAAACTAATATTTTCATCATGCCCGGTCTCGGCTTTGGTTGAGGGAGTGAACAAAACCGATGGCAACTGGCTACCGTTTAACAGTTTTTCCGGCAAGTTTATACCACAAACCGTACCACTAGCCTGGTAGTCCTTCCACCCGCTGCCGGTAATATATCCCCTGGCTATGCATTCGATGGGAATTACTTTTGCAACACGACACAACATGACTCTGCCGCGCAGCTGGATTCGCTGTTCCTCACTAATGCCTGCAATATCTTCAACGTCAGTTGAAACTAGATGATTCGCAATTTTATCCGAAAAGTGTTCAAACCAAAACTTGGATAATTGAGTAAGAATAATACCTTTACCCGGCAATCCATTTTCCATAACCACGTCAAAGGCACTGACCCTATCAGTTGCTACAATGAGAATGCCAAGATCACCATTGGGCAATACCAAGTCATACAGGTCTCGAACCTTCCCTATACGTTTATTTGGCAGGGACAAATTAGTTTCTAAAATAGCCTGTTGTTTCATAGTCCGGCGTTCGCCAATTCCTGTTGTTGTGCTTCTTTGCGCACCAGCTCCTCAAAAGGTTTGTCTTGTAGCATAACTATCAATTCATCGCTGGGAACAGGTTGGCTAAAGATAAAACCTTGTACCTCACTGCAACCCTGGGAGCGCAGATATCTCAGTTGCATACGTGTTTCAACCCCTTCGGCAATCAAGTCAAATTTCAAACCACGTGCCATCGCCACAATGGCATTTATTATATTGGCATCCCCTTGGTCTGCCCTGATATCGCTAACAAAACTTCGGTCAATTTTGAGCGTATCAACCGGAAACTGCTGCAGATAACTTAACGAGGAATACCCCGTTCCAAAATCATCAATAGCAATATGAATACCCTTTTCTCGAAGAGTTTTCAGTTTAGGCACTATTATTTCCATCTCATGCATTATGGTATTTTCAGTAATTTCGATCTTCAATCGTTCAGGCGGCAAACCCGAGGCATAGAGTGACTCGAGAAATGTTTCCACAAATGAATCTTTTTCCATCTGATTTGATGCCATATTTACCGAAAGTCGAATATCACCTAGTCCGGATTCGCGCCAACTGGCGATCTCGTTAAAAGCATGGGATTGCACCCAAAAATCAAGCTGGGTCAAAAAACCAGCTTCTTCGGCTACACCAAGAAATTCACCTGGCAAAATAAGACCACGCTCAGGGTGCTGCCACCGCATTAACGCTTCAACGCCTATTATGCTGCCGTCCGATAAATCCACCTGGGGTTGATAGAACACACGTAATTCATTGTTGCTTATAGCGGTTCGCAACTCACGTTCAAGAGACAAGCGAGTAGAAAATTTCGAATTCATTTCATCAGAGAAAAACTGAAAGCCGTTTTTGCCACGGCCTTTAATATGATACATAGCAATATCGGCATTCTGAATTAAAGACTCAACGCTATCACCCGCTTCCGGGTACATCGCAATACCAATACTGGCCCCTACATAAAGTTCATGACCATCGATAACAAAGGGAGTACTCAATCGATCCAGAATTTTTTCAGCGATGACAACAACATCGTCTCGGGTCCGAACTTCAGGAAGCAGAAGGGCAAATTCATCACCACCAATTCTTGATAATGTATCTCCTCCCCGAAGACAACTTTGTAATCGATTAGAGACTGCCTTCAAAAGGCGATCACCCATTGAGTGGCCCAAGGTATCATTTACCAGTTTGAATCGATCAAGATCCAAAAACATCACCGCCAAGTTACGTTTATTTCTTTCCGCCTGCGTAATAGCAAGACTCAGGCGATCATTAAGCAGAGCCCGATTGGGTAACCGAGTTAGTAAATCATGATAGGCTTGAAAATCTATCAGTTCCTGTGCTTCCTTGCGCTCTGATATATCCCGTGCTGTGCCATAAGTACCCATAAAACTTTCCCGGGTGCGCTCTTCCTCATCTTGATAAATCCCCTTGGCAGTAAGCTCCGTCCAGACTTCTCGAGATTTACGTAAATTTGACGTACCGGAAGCGCGTAAACACCTTAACTTAACCTCGGCATTTCTAGTCGCACGTCGTCCAACTCGCCTGTCATTAAAGAGAAATCGCGCTGCATCAAGATCCTCCTCGGCAATAATTTCCGAGTAATGTTTACCTATAAGTTCTTCCTGGGAATAACCCAATAAAGAATCAACACGATCATTCAGAAAGGTAAAGCAGCCGTTTCTATCAAGCATGTAAACTAAGTCAGGGGAACTGTGCACAATGAAACGATACAGCTCTTCTGATTCCCTAAGTTGGTTTTCCATGTGAAGATTTTGCTGCTCTAGCCGATAATGTTCCAGGGCCTTTTGTACCGTGGCCAACAACTCTGCTGCTTCATAGGGCTTGCGCACGAAATCAAATGCGCCATGTGTTAAGGCATTTTTCACACCACTGAAACTGGCATCACCACTAACAACAATAACCTTGGTAGAGATCTTGTTTTGCGCAATATAATTTAAAACATCCTGCCCGCCAATATCTGGCATAATCAAGTCTAAAAGCACAACGTCAAATTCTTCACAAGACAGGTAATCCAAGGCAGCCTGACCTCCCAAAGCCTTGGCAACCTGATAGCCTTGGCTAACAACCACTTCATACAGACTGTCGAGCAACTCCGGCTTATCATCAACTAACAAAAGCCGAGCATTTTTGGGATCTGCATCAAGAGAATGATCAGGCCGCATTTTTTTGTCGAGCAGCCTTGCATACGCAAGCTGAGGAGCGTGATAATTTATCTCAGATATCTGACTCATACTCACCGAATTCTAGCCTACGATAAGCCGCTAACGTTAGGATATTATGAGGGATTTGTAAACTCACAAACTACATGTTCAAATATCACCCTCACCTTCAATTCAGCTAAAAAGGCAGAATTTCTCCAGTATCCAATATCAAAATGGAAGCATTGTTTAATTACGTGAAGTAAGGCTAAGCTTAGTGGCCAAAGTCGGGACGTAAGATAAAATAATGACAAAACCTACACATAACTTCGTTGTACGATTTCCTATCGGTCTGCGGGACCGCATCTATGAGGCCTCCCAGATGTACCGCCGGAGCATGAATTCCGAGATTATTGCAAGACTTGAACAATCATTAAATGGATTACCGAATCAACAATTCGAAACCTCCATCGCTCCAGCATTCTTCCCAGAAATTGAGAGAGCCTTACGCGGCAACCTCAATGAAGAAGAAAAAGCTTTGATTTTCGCCTATCGTCGCCTATCTGCAGCCAAGCGAAAAGCGTTAATTGAGTTGTTATTCTAGTCATGCAGCAATTGCTAGGAAAACCGTATACAAACTTTCTCAAGCGCTGGAGGTTTAGGCAACGAGCGGAGCAAAGTTACAGGTACTCACGGGTGCATATTCGCAAAATTGCCATGATGGGTGTGGTTACTCACCCCCTATTTTACTTTTACTGGGATCGGGTTTCGAATCCAGTATTCGATAGTTTAACTCTTAGACTAATAGCCCTAACACTCTGCATCCCCTGTATGTTTCCACTATTTTTTGAAAAGCGGAATGCCATAAACGTTCTGGTCATAATTTGGTATATTGCAATGACATTCAATTTACCATTTTTCTTTACTTATGGCCTGCTTCAATATGCAAACGCGCCTACCTACGCCCTGGATCCATCCTTCCCCTGGTCTATTCAGTATGCCATCTCTCTTATGTTGCTATTGCTTTTGGCAGTGGATGGCCTGGTCATTTTTGCCATCTTTCTGGTTGGCAGCACGCTGGCCTGTATCCTTTTTGCCCTGACCTCAGACACAATCCGCTACGAACAACTTAATGTAAACGTTATACAGTTTCTCCCCAGCTATATTTTCATACTGGTAACGGGTACGATTTTTAATCGCAATCGGGAAATTATTGAGCAGGAAAAACTGTCAACAATGGCAAATATTGGCAGCAATATCGCCCACGAATTACGCACACCTCTGCTGGGTATAAGAGCCACTGCGCAAGGTTTACAGCGTTATCTACCAACTCTACTCAAGGCCTATCATCTCGCTCTGGATAATAAGTTGGGTATCCAGGCCATCCGAGTATCTCATCTTAAATCGCTTACGGAAGGACTCAAAAGAATTGAAACAGAGACGACACACTCTAACACCATAATCGATATGTTGTTGGTCAACTCTACCGAGCAGCCCCTGCAGGACGGTGCTATCGAGCAACTATCTGCCCACCAAAGTGTGCAGGAAGCGATCGAACGATTTCCCTTTGATGGCAAGCTTCAACGTGAACTCGTCAATGTTAAATACGAGCAGGATTTTTCCATCGCCGCAACACCGCTGCTAATTATTCACGTCCTATTCAACTTGATTAAAAATGCACTTTATTACATTGAAAAATCCGGTAAGGGACAAATTTATATCTCTTTCAAGCAAGGTACACACGTGAATCAAATCATATTTGAAGATACTGGCATGGGTATTGCCACTAAACATATCAGTCAGGTATTTGAGCGGTTCTTTACTACCTCTGATTTAGGCAAAGGTTCTGGCATAGGCTTGAGCTTCTGCAAAATGGTAATGCATGAAATTCAAGGAGAAATACGCTGCGAGTCTCAGCTCGGAGTATTCACTCGCTTCCATCTAGATTTCCCAAAGGTAAAAGATGACTAAATTTCAAATTCTCCCCTACTTCCATCCCAGCACTGTTGTTTTTGTCGACGACAACAATTCCTTTCTGGAGAGCCTAAAACTCAGGCTGCCCCCATCCATGGCAGATGAAATGTTTAGCGACCCCAGAAAGGCTCTCAATTTCCTCAACGCTACACCCGCGGTTTTGCCCTTGGCAGATAGATGTTTCAGTCTCTACGAACAGGCGGGCATACCAGGCAATACCGCAATTTATCTTGACCTCTCGCTGATAGAACAAGAAATTAGCAGGTCATCCCGATTTCAACGACCTTCAGTTGTCGTAGTTGACTACGATATGCCCATGATGAACGGTTTGGAATTTTGTAAGAAAATTGAAGGAAAAGAAATACGGCGTATCTTACTGACCGGTGTCGCCGATGAAAAAATCGCCATTGAAGCATTTAATGCCGGCCTTATAGACCGTTTCATCAGAAAAAATCACGACCAAGCCCTAGAGACCATTTTTACCTTCATTAGCCAGCTTCAGTCGGAATACTTTGGCAATCTGGTAAGCAGGCTAAAAGCTTCCTTAGCAATGCAATCACCAGAATACCTGAATGAACCAATTGTATGCGATTATCTCGCAGCACAGTTAAATGGCACTGATGTCATAGAATATTATATGGTCGCCGATCCTCCAGGGTTTCTCCTACTCAATTCTGTAGGAGATGTTACACGGCTTATCATTCAAAATTCTGAGCAAATGGCACAGGATATCCAGTACGCTGTCACGCACAATGCCCCACAAAGAATTATTACAAAAATGAAACAAAATGACGTGTTGGCATACTTTTATCAGCGTATAGAATCTCATGGAGATGAATCTTATCCATGGGATGACTTTCTTTTTTCATCCCAACGTATTAATAGTTCCGATTGGCATGTTGCATTTATGGAAAATCCACCTATCGATATTGAATACCAAGCCGGCCAGTCTTCATACGATAGTTATTTGAAAAAAATGGACGAACGATCATAAAATACAGCGACCATCATAGACAAATACAGCGACTATCATAGACAATTACTTACGGCAAATACTAAGATCAAAGCAATTCCAACCAGGATTCAACATTTTTAGAATGCTTCATCAATCTATCCAAAATACTTCGATCCCTAACAACTGTAGTTTCACTTGACAGGTACTTGATTCGATCAGAAAATTCAGTCAGTGCCAGGGCACGGCTGCGCCCACTATTATTGCTATTTAATGGTAATATTTTTGATCGTACATATTCACGCCAAAAATTTTTGTCCGGCTCCCGAAGCATTTCAAATTCCCGCCGGGCTCTAAAATGCACTAACAGCTCAGACATGCGAGAGTCTTCGAAAGAAATAGTAGACAATGTATTTTCAATATTCTGATTTTGAGAATAATCTTTCTGCAATATATCCCAAATATCCCTACATTTAGATTTATCGTGCTCATTTAAAAACCCACCTTCATAGAGCTGTGCTTCTACATCTGTTTCGCTTGAAAAATTCCGGCTCTCATAGACTCTGCCAATTTTCGTCATAAGAGATGGCCGTTTGAGAATACGTAAACGCCTCTGTTCAATATCCGTAATATCAATTTCTAGTCTTTCCTGGTCATCCTGCCTCAATACGTTTATAGGAGCAATAAACGGGCAGCGATTCACCTTGATTTCCTTCAGTCCAGGACGCGCGCCATCATGTTTGCTAAACAAGAGGATGCGCAGTTCTTCCACACTGGTATTGTTCAGTAATTCATAATCACTCAACAAATCCAAAACAATAATTGAATTGGCATCCGCCCCTCGGCATATGCTCATAATGGGTGCTATTGAATGCCGACGTCGAGGATACATACCAGAGACATGAACATAGGCCTTTTCTCCGAATGGCAAAAGTAAATCCAGTACGCGGTGCTTGCTGCGTAAATTTAGATAGTAATCGAACAACTTTGGTTGATGATTTTTAATCAAACGAGCCAGTTGTATTGTAGCTCTCACATCAGATAAAGCCTCATGGGCACTGTCGTGCACAAGATTGTTAGCTGTAGACAAATGTTCGAGACGAAAACTAATTTCGCTCTTGTCACCTTCCCTGCAAACCCCGTCTACAGATGCGGCTACACGAGGCCACTCAATACCTTGGGGTCGCAATGCCGCCGTCGCGCGGGCCAAGTCAATGATATCCCATCGGCTATTCCTGTTTTGCCACTCGCGAGCATACGGATCGATAAAATTCCTATAAAAGGAAAACCGAATAAATTCATCATCGAAGCGCAAATTATTATAACCAACCACACAGGTCTGCGAGGTAGAAAACGCTGCATGAATCCGTTCCAAAGCCTCGATTTCATCAATTCCTAGCTCAGCCAGTTTGTCTGGAGTTAGTCCTGTAACCAGACACGCTTCAGGATCAGGCAATATATCCATGGGCAATTTTACGTAAAAGCTGCTCTCATCCCCGATCTCTATAAGTTCAGAATTGGTTCTAATGGCAGCAAACTGAACAATCCTATCCCATTTAGCGTGGATACCACTGGTCTCAAGATCATACCAATAAAATGAAGGCTGACGCCCCCCACTACCAGGCCACACCGAATCATGTGTATTGTGCATTACACTATGCATCCTCATGCCAATTGTTCTTGGGTCTTATTGTACTGCGATTTCGTTAATTAATTTATATTGTTGATTTTAAGCTTGAGCATTGGCAACCTTTGCTGCATGAACACAGCAGCAGATAATGACAAAAGTACCTCCCAGGTTAAAATTGCCGCATTGTTAATAGGTCCAGCACTGGCCCTATTAACCTTCTGGGGACTCGAACACTCAGGCCTCAGTACTGCTGCGGCCACCACAGCAGGAGTCACCCTGCTCTGTGTTATATGGTGGATTTTTGAACCAGTGCCCATCCCAGCCACCTCCTTGCTCCCCCTTTCTCTGCTCCCCCTTTTTGGTGTTATTACCCAAAAGCAAGCCTCAGAAGCATATGGAAACTCACTGGTTTTACTATTACTGGGCGGCTTTATCTTATCTACAGCAATGGAAAATAGCGGCGCACACCGCCGCATAGCTCTAGGTATGGTGCGACTCTTTGGCGGTTCTAGCAGTAAACGCCTTGTCTTTGGTTTTATGCTGGCCTCAGCAATCCTAAGCATGTGGATTTCCAACACTGCGACGGTACTGATGCTGCTGCCCGTCGCTCTAGCCATCCTAAGTAAAACAGAAGATCCTGATCTAGCCATTCCATTGATGTTAGGTATTGCATTTGCAGCAAATCTCGGTGGCATGGGCACACCTATCGGTACCCCCCCCAACATCATTTTCATGGCTATATATAGTGAAACTACGGGAAAAGAGCTTAGCTTCCTCACCTGGATGAGCTGGGGGATACCCGTAGTATTAATTTTTCTACCCTTGATGGCTCTATGGCTAACAAGAAACCTTAGTCATACCGGAGATATTGTACTGCCCAGTGTAGGTAAATGGAGCAAGGAAGAAATTCGTGTACTACTGGTTTTTATCTGCACAGCCTTGTTATGGATAACTCGAAAATCTCCCTTTGGCGGATGGGATGAGTGGAGCGGGTTAAGTTACACCAATGATGCCATCGTGGCCATGCTCGCTGTTGTAGCAATGTTCATCATACCCAATGGCAAAGGATCTACATTGTTGACGTGGAATACCGCCGCAAAAATTCCCTGGGGAGTCCTCATTCTGTTTGGAGGAGGCATGGCCATAGCAACAGCATTTGGCAGTTCAGGGCTCAGCACAATTATCGGTGACTCCCTTTCGTCCATTGCAACATTGCACAATCTCGTGATCATTTTGCTGGTATGTCTCACGGTAACTTTCCTTACAGAAGCAACAAGCAACACTGCCACCACCGCATTGCTAATGCCCCTGCTTGCTGCAACAGCACTCGGCGCGGCCATTGATCCGCGCCTGCTTATGATCCCCGCGGCAATGAGTGCCAGTTGTGCATTCATGCTACCCGTTGCTACGGCCCCCAATGCTATCGTTTTCGGCACCGGGAAAATTCCCGTAAAAATAATGGTACGTGAAGGTGTCGCATTGAATTTTATGGGTGTTGCCGTCATTACCACGGTATGCTACTTCTTCTTTAGTTAACTCCTGCATGCCCGTAATCACTGGAGACTGCTTAATCAAAGCCGCCAAAACCAGCGAGCGCTTGGATTCCGACATCTGTGCAAGTCCACTAGACAGACGATAAAACTCCGACCAGCTACCCGCACGCCGATACAATTCCCCAAAAGCACCAACCAAGTCATTATACGAAGATACAGAAACCAACCGGGCATTATTTACTACCTGCTGGAAGAAACTATCGAAGCGCCCCGCGCCAAGCTGGGCTTTATTGCGAGTATAACAATTTTTAATTTCAGCCATCAGCTGTTGCTTAAGTATTCTTTTAGAAAATTCTGGGATGGGCTGATCATAAAGTTTGACCAATGCCTCCCTCCCACTCAACAAGTAATTGTTGAATAGTGCATTTTGTTCCCTACGCATGGACCAATACTGCACTTCTCCAACATCAGCTCCATTCAGCTTGAGGAGCTGACGCTGTCCCTCTTGCCCCACAAAGGACGCGAAAGCTTCGCTAAATCGGGTATCTCCTGGCAAATAAATCTTACTGTGTGCTAACTCATGAATCAGTAATAGGGCCAGAGAAGACAGAGGCCAATCGATATATGTGGATAACAGTGGATCATTAAACCACCCCAATGTGCTATATGCTGAAATACCACCCAGGTACAGATCAAGGTTTTCAGCCTGGATACGATTTATATAGGCAAGCGCATCAGCTTCAAGAAAATAACCGCGATAGGTCACGCACCCGGCGATAGGAAAACACCAGTGCCTTGCTTCAACAGAAAACTCCTCAGCACCAACTACATTCCACAGAACATAGTCACGCTCCAATTTCACATACGTCTGGTACTTCCCCCCCAGAGGTAGCTCCATATGCCCTTCAGCAAAATCCAATATTTTCTGCACCTCCAGCAGCTGAGACTGGAGTGCTGAAGGACCGTTTTGAATTAATTGCTCAATGGGCTCTTGAGCCGCAATCAAGCGGAACTGTCCCAAAGCAGCCTGATAATAGTAATCCGTATAAGTACAGCCTGTAAGCGCCAGGCACAATGAGCCCAAAAATATGATTCTAAGTAGGCAGATACGACATGCAAGTCTCATGTACAATTTAGCCGGAATATTTGAATTAAAGATATCACGGAATTCTGGCGCTGTGGAAAAAGAGAAAAGCTATTTCATCGGGTTGCTCGCATCGATATTGATCATACTCAATACCTTTTGGTGGTTTATGCTGATGTTAGGCTTGGGCATATTAAAAGCAGTATTGCCCTTCTCTTCTGTCCTGTCTCGCCTTAATCACGGACTCGATAAAACTTTAAATGGATGGGTGGGGGGAACCAAAAAAATAGCCAGCTTACTAAATTTGAGTACGCTCAAGATAGAATACGATGATACAACAATATTCGATACCCGTAATTGGTACATCGTCATTTGTAATCATCAATCCTGGGCAGATATTCTAATTCTGCAAAGTATTTTCTGGGGGAAAATACCACCCCTTAAATTTTTCGCTAAAAAGCAGCTACTATGGGTACCACTGTTAGGTACAGCAATGTGGCTTCAAGGTTTCCCTTATATGACCAGACCAAGCGCAAAAAAACTTGCGGCAAACCCCGAACTCGCAGGCCAGGACACGGAAAATACACGTAAAGCCTGCTATCAATTTGGAACGCGACCTACTACTGTGCTAAATTTTCTGGAAGGCACTCGCTTCACTGCCCAAAAACATACAAAATCGGACTCTAACTTTACTTACTTGCTCAACCCAAAAACTGGAGGTTTCGGCATCGTCTCTGAATACTTGGGAGACAAAATTTACAAAGTCATTGATGTGACAATAGTGTACCCGGATGGTGTACCTGATTTTTTTTCTTATCTATCTGGTCAATGCAAATCAGTTTTTATCAATGTCACTAGCCGAGATTTACCCAAGCAACTTGCCGGTACCGAGGTCAATGAGTCTGGCATTTATCGAACAGAATTACGGGACTGGATCAATACAAACTGGCAAGCTAAAGACGCGCTTTTGCAGACATTTTATGCTAAAAATAAAAGCTTAAACCAACCCCTCAAAAGTCGGCCTGAAAACTTACAGGGCTAATGCATGTACAACGATTATTTCAGTTTTCATCGCACGCCCTTTTCGATTGCCCCAGATCCCGATTTTCTATATCTCAGTGGAAAACACCGTGAAGCGCTTGCACATCTCGTCTACGGCCTTCAAACCGATGGTGGCTTTGTGCTACTTACTGGTGAAGTGGGAACCGGAAAAACTACCTTGCTACGTAGTTTACTAAGCCAAATCCCTGACAACCTGGATGTCGCCTTCATTCTCAATCCCAAGTTAACAGTCAAAGAATTACTCGAGACACTATGTGAAGAGCTCGGGGTTCCCGTCAACACCCATGAAGTACTTGGCGTGAAACAGTTTATCGATCGGCTGAATCGCCAGCTACTTAAAACCCATGCGTTAGGACGCAGTACAGTACTTATTATCGACGAAGCACAAAACCTTTCTCCGGAAGTACTTGAGCAAATACGTTTGTTAACGAATTTGGAGACCAATGAGAAAAAGCTCCTCAGGATAATCCTAATTGGTCAACCCGAACTTAGTGAGATTTTGTACCGCGATGATCTGAGACAGTTAGCACAAAGAATTACGGCACGATACCATCTGTCGGCCCTTAGTTCAGAAGACACCTATGAGTATATCTACCATAGACTGAAAAAATCGGGTGGTTCTCCCAACACTTTCAGCAAACGAGCCATACGTCGCGTACATAAGCTTTCAAAAGGCATCCCCCGCCTTATCAATATTATTGCCGATCGGGCATTACTTGGCGCCTATGTCGAATCCAGCCACCAGGTTACCGCCCAAATCGTCAACACTGCGGCGAAAGAAATCCGCAGCCCTTCACCCTATTCAGTAAGCAAGAGTATTACAGCAGCCGCCCTGTTAGGTATATTAATCGCTCTCTGGTATATCCAATTACCAACAAACCACCTGATGCCTTTTCAACCCACACAACACACCGCAAAAGGAACACTGGGGATAGAGCCCTCAGCTGTTCTTAATAAAGAGCCCTCAGCCGTTTTAGGTAAAGAGCCCTCAGCAGCTCTCAATAAA
>JAHRWB010000091.1 GCA_019090385.1 Pseudomonadales bacterium
ACCATAACCACCAATAACCCCAAAAAATATTTCCTTATTCTCTGCTCTGCTCGCCGTCAATTCCTGGCCACTGGACAACACAAGGTTTAACGATTCTACCGATTGAATCAGCGGACCCTCACCAACATATCGGCCATGAACATTTACACTCAGTGAGCCTCCTACCGTAAAATTGGAATAGGTTTGCATTATCCGAACGGATAGATCATAGGGATCTATATATTCCTGTAAATCTCGCCAAGTAATGCCAGGCTGGACAGTAATCAATTTGGCACTTTGATCAAACTTCAAAACTTTGTTAAATCCGCGCATATCAAAATGAAGGCTATCTTCAAATGCGGTTTGTCCTCCCATACTGTAACGTCCACCACCAATTGATATAGGGCCGCTAGAGGACTCGATTGCCTCAACTATTTCATTGGTTTCTACAGGTCGAACAACTTGCGCTACTCGAATGGGGTTAAGACCGGTTACATCATTTACAATCAATAAATCTGAAGTGGGATCAGTAAATTCAGAATCCCCGCTGAACTGCACGATAATAATAGCCACGATAAGTGTTATGCCCAGGAATACGGCACCAGTGAGCAATAGCCTGCGTAATACGTTAAATAGCTTTCGCATCATCTTTCTTCATTATTTACGTCCTTGTTTACATCAATTTTTGATCGTTGTTCGCACTATAATGCGAGATACTCTCTTGATAGCATAGGCAATGAGTATCTACGCACAATGGTAAAGGAATCATATGCATAAGACTAGAAGGGAGCTTCTTCACACAATGGGTATTGCATTATCTTTAATACCCTTAAAAAATGCGTTCGCAGGAACCAAACTCTTCAATGAGACAACTGAGAATTTAAGTCGCGCTCGGGACTTTGGTAACTTTAGATATATTTATGGCAATAATACCTATGCAAATGAATTTTTTGCTTTTCTAACAAATGTTTTTCACCTCTACCGTGAAAAAGAACTTCATAAACTCATAACAATACTTAGCCAAAAAAACATTTCTGATAAAACTATATACAATCAATTGCAAGCCATGCTGCCGGATATTAAACCCTTTTTAGCTGACATCACCTATGCCTTACCGGCATTGTCCAAACAGAAAAATATTATTGCTGAGCAGACTGCTCAACTACTGGATACAGACAAAACTTATCAGGGTTATTTAGAAGTAGGCTCTACTGGACGCTACCTGGATTCGCTGGAAGAACGCCTAGACATTCAAGGCGAGACCTTTTTCCTGGCCGAAAGGAGTGCCACATACTCCCCCGTCGATATGATTGATAGAGGACAAATACTTAAGGCGGGAGCCGACATTGCTTTGAGTAACTATCGTTCTGAGATTAACAAACATATTCCAAATGGCTCCGTTGACCTTGCTACGGTATATATTGGCTTTCATCATTGCCCAGTCGATTTACGCGAATCATTTATCGGTTCAATTCGCGCTGCAATGAGCAAGAATGGCCTACTCATTCTCCGAGATCATGACGCGCACAGCGATAAAATGTGGCGCATGGTAGCTTTGGCACATGACGTATTTAATATGGGGACAAACGAGACATGGGCATACAATGAAGCTGAACTAAGGCTCTTCTATTCACTGGATGAATTAGAAATCATGATGAATAAATATGGCTTCCGGTCCGACGGTCGAAAGTTATACCAAAGCGGTGACCCTACTCACAACGCGCTAATGATTTTCAGAAAAATATAAACCCTCGAAAACAAAGTAGCAAACGCACAAGATTCGAACCCAAGGATACATACACATATGATGTCTCACTCTTCAACTGACACTGAGGTAAGCGCATCCAAAGCCGTTGATCTACTTTATCATTCCTGGATTACAGGCTTGGTACTTTCACTGATAACCCGCAAGAATGCAAAAATTGCAGAGGAGTTTGTTTTCCGGCTATTCAGGAAACAACATCTTGAGCGGTTTTTACCGGGCCTAAAAAAATTGGGCCTGGATGCGGAGCCACATGCGCAAGCGGCTGCAAAATATCACTATTTCTCCAATCAATTGGGCGGTGTCAAAGTCGAGTATTTTGCGGAATCCAGTACGAAAGCCTGGGTTCGCTACCCCCCGCCACGCTGGATTTGGGAAGGTACGGCAATTTGCGGCATACCCAGTGAAGTGAACCGCGCCATGCTACGTGGTTGGCATGCACACAATGGTGTGTCACTCGACAATCCCCGGCTCGGCTTTGTCTGCACAAAAACTACAGCTGAAGGGCAACCTGGCCTTGAGGGTTATTATCAGGAATTCCCCCACCCGCTCTCTCCAGAAGAAAGATTGCAATATAAGCCAGAGGAAAGCTGCCCGAGAATTGAGCCTGGTAGTATGCCAGAACTGGATGCGTTAGCCTGGCCAGAAGCTCGACAGGCCAAAGCAGCAGTCAATTACAGTATGGAATACATCAGAAATGCACTGCCCATATTGGTTGCATTGCTGGGTCCTGAAGAAGCACTGCTTATTGGCAGGATATGCGGCCGCCAAATTGGTATGCACTGTTATGACCAAGTTGCGGAACTAACCCAAGTGCAGAGAATTCATGCTGATGATTTTATTGCAATGCTGGCAAAGGTGTTTTCAGCTAGCGGAGATAAGGTGGAGATCTTTCAGGAAAATGGCGTAAGCTGTCTTGCACGAACAAAATGGCGTCTTTTCCCTGATGCCGATACTGTGCTGGAAGCAATATGGCTTGCACCTTTTGAAGGCTTGTTGGCCGTTCACGACAGGTTTTTAACACTATCAATGGACCGGGGAAAGTTCAAGGTGACAGCCTCTCAGGGGTAAACTTCTGAGGCGTTCATTATTGAATAATAATAACAGGAGATAATAATGAATTACGAAAAACCCTACCAAGGTATTCGCGTAGTCGATATGTCGCATGTGGTAGCAGGGCCCTATTGTGCCTCTCTTTTGGCTCGCCTCGGTGCTGATGTCATTAAAATTGAGTCCGCAGAAGGTGATTTAAGTCGGAGAGTTGGAAAAGTATATGAAATCGGCAATACCCTGCTTGGCCTGCTTGTCAATCTTGGCAAGCGCAGCATCTGCCTGGATCTTAAAACAGAAGCTGGCGCCAACGTTGTACGCAAGCTACTGGAAAATGCAGATGTGTTTATGGAAAGTTTTCGCCCAGGCGTTACCGAGCGATTAGGTTTCAGCTACGAGGAAGTTAAAAAAATTAATCCAAAGATCATCTATTTGTCTATGTCCGGGTTTAGTCAAAGAGGACCCTATGCTGAAAGACCAGGCACAGATTCGATTATGCAGGCATTTTCTGGCTTCATGAACAACAACAAAGGTTATGATGGCCTGCCACACCGAGCCAATCTCATCCTCATGGACATGGGCGCCGCCTTATACAACCTGCAAGCAATTCAAGCAGCACTTTGGGCAAGGCAGGGCCAGGAGGTAGGTCGATATATTGATAACAGCCTGCTGGAAACTGCCTCGGCACTGCAAAATGCCAATATTGCGATTCACCTGACAGAGGGAGACGCTGCCCCACCAGCAGCATACCCCTTAGCCAGTTATCAGGCATCCGACGGTTACGTCATGTTAGCTGTGTTACACGAGCGGGAGTTCAAACCGTTTATGGCCGTTTTGGGACTCGCTGCGATAGCAGAAGATCCTCGACTGCAATCTGCCGCCTCAAGGCTTGAAAATCGTGAGTTGATAGACCAGCCCATAGAAAATGCCATCCTGCAATTGGATGTAGAGACATTGTGCGAAAAATTTCGTGAAATACGCATGTTGCATGAACGGGTAAATGACTATGATGACTTTATGACGCATGAGCAAACCCAAGAGTCGGGTGCTTTCTACTGGCATGAATTTGCCAGTATCGGCAAACTGCCCATTGCCAATATCGCCGGCATGCAAAAGCTGGAAGACAACCCTGAAATATTACACGCACCTGAACTTGGTGAACACACTACTATGGTGTTGCATGAGATAGGATATTCTGCGGACGAAATGGCCAGCATGGAACGTAGTGGCGCTATCAATACGCAACTAGCAGACCAGGCCTAGCCAGCCCCCCACTCATCTAGTCAGACTGGCTAATTTACAGTGGTAATCGGTCTATGATCTCACTGGTAATTCTGCTGAGATCATAGAACATAAATTCGACCAGATTCCCATCCGGATCCCGCGTATAAATGCTGGCAGATGGCCCTTGCGCCCCACGCATTTTTACTGGTCCAATCAAGACCTCTGCATTGGCAGCTTTTAAACGCTTACGCAAATTCTCTTCCGTGCCCTCCCAAACGAAACACAGATCACTGCAACCCGGTACAGCGGTTGGGCCACGTAGCGTAAATTTTTTACTCTGCCACAGAGCAGGCAAATGCACATTGATCTTTTGTGTACCAAAACGAATTTCGAAAACCGGAAGAGACTTTTCCTGAAAGGCACTTAATGATGGCACCTCGAAACCCAGCGCACCATAGAATGCTATCAGTTCTTCGGGTTTGGCGGTTGGCATGGCAATATGATCAAAACCAGTAACAGACATGGTGGGACTCCAGCTTTATTGAGTTAGTTATTTATCCTATTGACGGACTTTGGTACTCGCGTATTTACGGCCTTATTCGCTGTTGAGCTTTGGCAGTTCGGTATAAGACACCACCACCCTGCTCGACAATATGCGAAACCTGTGCATTTTTCACCGTCATAAATAGGCACAATCAGCCAACAGATCCAGCACCGCGAGTTCAGACAGTGATTACTGTCACTTTATTAAATTACATCAGTCAGGGCAATTCCGATGGAGAAACGGGTAATTGATTCATCATAGTCGATCAGGCTATCGCCGTAACCGGTGAAGAATTGGGCATAACCACGAAATCGCTTATTAAGAGGAAAGGACCAAGTAAGCTCAGCCGCGCCTTTGGCATCTGAATGAAAATTATAGCGAGTCATCAAAGTTAAAGTATGATTATTTTTTGTATGATAAATGGCAGAATATTCTCCGTAACCCATGTACTTCCATATATCTGGGTTATCATCACCCCGGGTATCTCCATCAAAGCGCTTGTCTTTTTCCGGGATTCTATACCAGGGTTTAAAGATCAGATCCCAGTTCCCACGCTCTATTGCAAATTCTGCATAAACACGATTCCAGCTTCTTGATAACGGTATGTTCCTACCATTGGATTCATGCACAAATCCAATACGATATCCTGGCATATCCCAACCACCTACAGCCCAGTCTGAGGACTTTTGCCAGAATATTTCAGGCTCATAATTTGTTTCTCGAAAGGGACTGGATACCTCTTTATTAAATAGCTGCCACCAGGACTTAATGGTAATACCTACGTACAAGTCACCATTGCTGCCCATTACATCCGGCCACACAGGCGCTTTAATACTCAATTGGTACAAAATCTCAGTATTTTCTAACGGATCAGGATTATCACCAAACTCGGCATAGGGTGTTTGATTTGCGTGATCCATTGCAGAAAACATAATATAACTGGGACGATGGGGAGTAAGCGCGTAGGGGTTAAAAATGCCTTCACTTTCACGTTTTATTCTCAGCTTAATACCACCAACCGCCTGCGTTTCTATTTCTTCATGAGCCGCATGCTCGTGATTGCCGCTCTTTTGTATGCAACGTGCCTTAAGATCACCAATATACGCTGCATCATCCATCTGTTTTAACTGTTGTAAAACACAGTGCTGGTAATCCGACAGTACTGTTTCTGTTTCAGCTACAGCTGAAAGGCATAACATCAGCACCATGCCAATTAAAAATCTATGCATCAGTGGCAATCCTCATTATCCGTACCCCGTCATGTTTATAATTTTGGTTTCGTACCGTCACATTAAATCGTCAGGCTATCAGCGGGGCTCAGCACGCCTTTACCTCCCCTATTGACGACATGCGTATAAATTTCGGTAGTAGAAACATCAGAATGACCCAATAACTCCTGGATTGTGCGCAAATCATAACCGGATTCCAGCAGATGAGTGGCGAAAATTATGCGATCCAGCGGGCTTCTGAATACCTGCGGTACGTACAGCATACCGATTTTTTTGTACGTGCGGCGGAGCGTAAACGATACCTTCGCAGAATGCCTGAGCGGGAGTCTTTGCTAATCTCACTGGCTGGAAAAAGGTATTGCCAGGCCAGATCTCTGGCCGCGTTAGGGTATTTCCTGCTTGAGGCATCCGGAAGATAGACATCGCCACAACCTTCCTCCTCTTCCCGTTCATGGAGCCTTTTTACGTACGCTATTTAGCGTTTCAGGGCTGGCACTATACGTTGAGGCAACATCGTGGAGCGATCTTTATTCCCCTTACTACGGTAAACGAAAATATTATTACTGCCAAAGTCCATATCCCGTACTCGCAAAGTGTGTAATTCTGCACTGTGAAGACCCGTTCCGTATATCAAAACTGCCTTAAGCGATTCGTGCCGTGTAGTTGGGTCAAAATCGCGGCTACTTCGTCGCTACTATAAACCATCGCGAAATTTTGGTAGGGCCAAATAATGAACATTGATGTCTATCTGTCTATTGCGGAAATCTCGGGAGTATTTATTGCTTTCGGGGGTTTGATTAGTGCATTCAGCGACACATCGAAAATTCAGCGGATTCTTTCGAGGGGAATGGTAAATACGGGCCTAGTTGTCCTTATTGGATCACTAACGCCGGTGAGTTTTTCATTTTTTCCAATTCAAAGTGGTCCTCAGAACAGGGGGAAGTCCAATCCCATCGCACTCATGGCTTAGTTTTTGGGGAGAAGATCACCTTAGATACCGCTTTCAGAATAACTTGTGGAGTGTTTCTGATACTGATTTGGACAGTGATTTTAGGAGCCAGAGATAAGGAATTAGAGCCCGTAGCCGCCCCGGCTTGAAGCGTAATACAGTATGAAGGAATAGAATATGAATGACCCAGATCTGCAAGACCAGATCGATGCCGCAAAGGGGTACAATTCATTGCTGGTCCCAGTATTGTTCGGCCATTGGGCTACGAGTGCTGGATGTTGCGTGCGGTACTGGCGTGCTTTCACGAGAATTGGCCTCGCGAGCTACTTCTTCCGGATATATTGCTGGTTTAGACCCAGACCCTGGAATGCTCGCGGTCGCGAAAGAGCGCGCGCCAGATATCGATTGGAAACAGTATGACCGAATCATTACCCTTCCCCAATGAACCCTTCGACATGGTGGTCAGCCAATTTAGCCTCATGTTTTTCACGACTCGCAAACAAGCGATCTGTGAAATGCTGCGTGTTTTAACTCAAAGTGGGTACATGGTCGTGGCTATATGGGATTCACTTAAAAACATACCAGCGTATGCAGCTAGTGTGGCACTTCTTGACCAACTCGCACTCTTGAAATCGGAGGGCTACAACGCTGTTATAAATCTTCTCCCTAATGAAAGTGAGTACGCCATTGAAAAAGAGTCTTCAATTGTAGAGTCACAGGGTATTATCTATGAGTATATACCGGTGGGTTTCTCCGCACCTAGTGAAGAAGACTATCGAGAGTTTGAATCTAAATTAAAAGCACTCTCTGGTAAAAAGATTATGATGCACTGTGCAGCCAACTACAGAGTATCGGCATTTTATTCTATATGTGCCAATGCCCATCTAGGCTGGTCTGAGCACGAGCCAATAGGACATATAGGCTCTATCTGGGTACTGAATGAACATCCCATATGGGATAAATTCGTGAGCAATATGCTCCGTGCCAATAATGGTTAACACGTTGCTCAACCACCGTTCCGGCCATAAACCGGCCTCCACTGGACAAACTAAAGCGTGCTTAGCACACAGCTGCCGATTAGCAAGGAGTTATGCATCCTAGATGACAAAAATCGTGAATACAAAAAATGCAGAACATTACAACTGGGGTCAGCGTGCTCATGGGTGGCACTTGCTTAAATTGGACGAACTTAGTGTCATAGAAGAAAGTATCCCGCCCAACGGATTTGAAGAACGGCACTATCATGAGGTCTCGCAACAATTTTTTTATGTATTGTCTGGTAAAGCACATATGGATATTAATAATGAACAGTTGCTACTCTCATCCGGTGACGGTTGTCATGTGCCCGCTAACGTGCCACACCAACTCATGAATAAAAGCACTAAAACACTTAGGTTTTTGGTGGTTTCACAACCCAAAAGTCACGGCGATAGGATCAATGCATAACAAGTGGCTAAAGTCGTTCACTACACTAACTGAGACTGCTACACTATCGTAACGCAACCCTTGGCCAAGCGTTACGCTTTTCGAGCACACCACTAAATTAAGGAGATCATATGTCTATCGAAGCGTTACGGACTCCAGAAGAAAGGTTTTCATTATTACCTGCTTTCCCGTATCAGCCGAATTTCGTTGATGATCTACCAAGTTTTAAATCACTAAGATTGGCCTATATAGATGAAGGCGAAAAAACCTCTGGAGAAGTGTTTCTTTGTTTACACGGTGAACCGGCATGGAGTTATCTATACCGAAAAATGATTCCTGTTTTTAGTGATGCGGGATATCGAGTTATTGCGCCAGATCTATTTGGTTTTGGTCGATCTGACAAGCCTATTAATGAGTCAGCCTATACTTTTGATTTTCATAGAAATAGCATTATTCAATTCATTGAGTATCTTGATTTAACAAATATCACACTAGTATGCCAAGACTGGGGTGGTATTCTGGGTTTGACTATTCCGATGGATATGCAAGAGCGCTTTAAGCGTTTGCTTGTTATGAATACAGCTATTCCTATTGGGGAGCCCGTATCTGAGGGTTTTGCAAAATGGAAAAGGTTTGCAGCTACTGCCCCGGAAATACCCATTAGCGGTATGTTTGCTTCGGATGCATTATCAGCTGTGAATTTAATGGATGCTTTAGCCTATGATGCTCCATTCCCTGACAACAGCTACAAAGCTGGAGTAAGACGATTTCCTCAGCTAGTGCCAGTCGAGCCGAATATGGATGGCGCGGAGCATGGTATTCGTGCACGTTATTTTTGGTCTAATTCGTGGACTGGTGAAAGTTTTATGGCCATTGGAATGAGAGATGATGTTTTGGGTGAAGCTCAGATGGAAAGTCTGAGAACTATCATTAAAAATTGCCCTGAGCCGCTAAAAATCCATGAAGCAGGACATTTTATCCAGGAGTATGGTGAAGGTATTGCAAAAAGTGCTTTAGAGCATTTTGGCTTAAATTCTTAACCGGCAGTGGGTTAGCTTAACAAGCGCAGGCACTCTGACAAAATTTCCGCTGCGCTACAATTTTACCCGATGCTTCGAGTATTATGCGTAAATGAGAAGATTGGGGAAACTAATGAAGAAAATATTCACAATGATCGCCATGTGCATCCTTTTAATCGGTTGTGGCGAAGAAAATAATGAAAGCGGAAACTCTAATACGCAAAAGACCTCAGGTTTGTTCACGGGAGCCTTTGCGGGGAATGAGTACACAGTTGAGGTTCGCTGCTCCTATTTTGATAAAGAATATTTTCAGTTCAAATCGGATAAAACAGACGTATCAGATAAAAACGGAAATGGAATTGTAATTTCAGGTATGGAGACAAACGGTCAATTTTCTTTAACTATAGTTGACAATGGAAAAACATATAGCGTTGGGAATCTATCTAATTTCTCAAAAGGTGACAATAAAGCCGACGGTTCTGGCAAATTGTTTGAAGAAGATACTGCTAATGCACACGACGTTCTATTTGCTGTTAATTGCGGCTAACGAAGCTGTAGAAAAAACAGGCTGCAGCATTGTTATGTGTCAAACTAACCTCTAATTTAGGAATACATAAATGCAAAGGTATAGAAATAATTTACCTCAGCTGTCGGATGGTAATCCCCCCCAAAAAGAGTGGTGCTCATAAGTAGGATTTTCCAA
>JAHRWB010000092.1 GCA_019090385.1 Pseudomonadales bacterium
GGATAAATGACTATCTTCAAATTCTAAAACGACGAAAATTCTATTTTGCAGTACCATTTACGCTGATCGTTCTAATTGCTGTAGCAATCGCTTTTTTATCCCCAGCGGTCTACCGATCTGAAGCAACACTAATGGTTGAACGCCAGTCGATACCCACAGAATTGGTACCAACCACCGTCACAAGCTACGTGCAAGAACAAATTCAACAAATTCGCCAACGCCTCGTCACCCCAACTAATCTTTCGGAAATCGCAGAAAAATTTCACTTATACCCCAGTGAATTTGACAAGGATCCCATATCCGCGGCTGAACTGATTAGAGAAAATATTGAAGTCGATATGGTAGAAGTCAACGCCACTGACCCTCGTCAAAGAGGCACTCGAGTGACCGCAATTGCCTTTACCGTCGCCTACAATTCAAACACACCGGAGTCTGCAAGAGCTGTTACAGCCGAAATTGCTCAGCGCTATCTCGACGAAAGCAAAATCCGTAGAATAGCAGACACCGAAACCGCGTCTGCATTTTTAGAAACTGAAACCGAACGCCAGCGCGCTGAGCTCCTTAGACTAGAAACCCTTCTCGCTGATTTCAAACAAGAACAAATCAACCAGCTCCCAGAACTAATTGCAACCAATATGCGATTATATGAGAAAGCCGAGCTTGATATTGATCGCACAGAACAGCGAATCAGAGGTTACCAGGATCGCTTGGATGCTGACAATGCTGAACTCTCGTTAACCCAGCCATACAAGGACGTTAAGACTGAAAAAGGCGAAGTAATACTTTCTGCAAACGAACGATTATCCGTGCTCACCGCCCAATACCTGCGCGCTACCGCTCGCTACTCATCGGAGCACCCTGACATAATTCGCATGAGCAGAGAAATCATAGTGCTGGCTGAACAAACGGGCGATGCTGGTCGAGTTGACGAAATAATGAATGCCCTGGTTAAACTGCAAGAAGAACTCCGGCAAGCACGCCAACAATATTCAGAAGAACACCCTGAGGTGCAAAAACTGGTCATTGCTGTTGCTGCTATGCAAAAAGGTTTTCAAACTATTCTCATTTCTGCAAATGCTGAAAATAGCGAGCTAGCCGTACCACCAGACAATCCTCGCTATGTTGCTTTAAAAACACAAATTGAGTCCACAAAATCTAATCTGCAAGCGGAAATGCAGGAGCTGATTAGCCTGAATGAAAAACTCAAAGAATACGAACAGCGCATTTTTCAGACCCCCATTGTCGAACGTAACTTTAAATCTCTTAGCAGAGACTACGATAATGCAAATCAAAAATTTCGCGAGCTAAAAGAAAAACAATTACAGGCTAATATGGCCACTGTACTGGAACGCGGTGACAGTGCCGCCGGATTCATTCTGGCAAGCTCTGCTTATCTGCCAGTTCTACCAGATAGCCCCAACCGTATAGGCATTATGCTACTGGGGATGATGTTTGCATTTGCCGCAGGGCTCGGCGCAATCGCCATTGTAGAATACCTGGATAAAACTATTCGAGACGGACGCATTATCACTACCACACTGGGTGCTCCTCCTCTAGCCGTTATTCCCCAAATGTAAAAAGAGACTGGTATTTTTCGATGAATAAAGCAGTTTGAAACAGGAACATTATCATGGATCATATTAGCAAAGCTTTGGAAAAAGCGACCTCAGAGCGCAAGTCCGTCAGAGGCTGGGTGCAACCAAATCAGGAGGCGGACAATACCAATATTGGAAGCTTGACTGGAAGAGAAGTTGAGCTGGATCATGATTTACTGCAAGCACATCATATTTTGAGCACCTCTGATAACGAGGATGCAACCGTTGCAGACAGATATCGTTTGTTGCGAACACGCACACTGCAACTTATGAAACCTCGAGGTTGGAATACACTAGGTATCACCAGCGCCGGCCCCAAAGCAGGGAAAAGTCTCACTGCGCTAAATCTTGCTATTACAATGGCCAGAAGCAGTGACCAGAAAATTGTGTTAGTAGACGCAGATTTAAGAAAACCCTCTATCGCACAGGACTTGGGCCTGGACGTGGATAAAGGAATCATTGACTTTCTCAGTACAGATATTCCATTATCCGATATCTTGATCCACCCCAAAGAGCTGCCTAATTTAACAATACTGCCGGGGCGAAGCGCACCAAATTCCGCAGTCACACCTGAATTGCTAAGCTCAGCCAAAATGAACAATCTGGTTGAAACATTTTCAGCAGGTAAAACGCCAAACCTGGTGATTGTCGATTTACCACCCGCACTAATTGGTGACGATGTCATCGCTCAAGCGTCACATTTACAGTGCCTGTTGTTAATTGTAGAGCAAGGCGTGACTACTGTAGATGAGCTAATAGACTGTGCAGAGTTACTAAAAGAACTCAATATACTAGGTACTGTGCTCAACAAATCTACCGAAAGACCGCGGCAGTTTGAAGGATACTATCAAATCAGTGCTGGCCAACCCGGATAGCCCGCACAGGAGCCAAACATTTTTAATGTATAATACTTTTTATAATCTTAACAAAGCGCCTTTCGCCAACATACCCGATCCCGGATTGTTATTTTTAAGTCCACAGCACCAGCGCGCACTGTCGGTGCTAAAATATGCTCTAATGGCAAGAGCTGGTTTTTGTGTCATAACCGGCGATATCGGCACAGGCAAAACAACATTGGTCCGTCGCCTACTCCAGGATTTGGATGTTCCTCTTGAAGTAGGCCTAGTGAGCAATACGCAATGTGAATCTTTTGAAGAGTTTCTCCAGTGGATTCTATTAGCTTTTGACCTCGAATATCGTGGTAAAGAAAAAGTAGAATTATATGATACTTTCACTGGCTATTTAATTGACCAATTTCAAAAGGGCCACCCGGTCACCCTGATCATTGATGAAGCGCAGCATCTGGGACCAGAATACCTGGAGCAGCTACGTATGTTATCGAACATAAATACTGAAAAAGGGCAAATACTGCAAACAATATTAATAGGTCAGCCGGAATTATGGGACCTATTACGTAAGCCCGAGCTTGATCAATTTGCACAAAGAATATCTTACGATTATTTTATTGCCCCACTCAATTCTGTAGAGTTGATCCAAAGCTACATTCAATACCGAATAGAAGCATCTGGTGGAGATAAAAATTTATTTGTCGATGACACCTTCCAGTTGATTTGGGAATCTACAGGTGGTATACCGCGCCTCATAAACCTCGTTTGCGACACCGCCCTGGTTTATGGTTATGCGGAGGGCAAAAAAAATATTGACCGGCAAATTATCGATCAGGTACTAGAGGAAAAAGAAAGTAGCTTTACACCTATCGGTAAACGCTTTGAAGAAAGCCAGGATGAAAACTCCCTCCAGCAACCCTCGCACGGAAAGTCACATAGAAATAGACCAATAAAAAACAACCCCTCCAGGGGGAAAACTGAACTGACAACAATTGAGCGAGCTGCGCTAAGAATGAACAAACCTAATAAGAGCGCTGAAACCTAAAATACTCTCAACATGCGACACCCAGGGATTATAAACTGATGAGTACAACAACAAACACGGAACCGCGAATTACTCACATACGCGCAAGTACAGGGTGGGCCTCTGTTTCCATTCGCGAGCTCTGGCTCTACCGAGAAGTGGTTTTCTTTCTTGCCTGGCGTGATATAAAAGTACGGTACAAACAAACAATATTCGGTTCTGCTTGGGCACTTTTCCAACCTGTGCTCAGTATGATAATTTTCACCATCATATTTAGCCGTATAGCCAAGTTACCATCGGATGGTATCCCCTACCCAATATTCAGTTATGCTGCTCTGGTGCCATGGACTTTCTTTGCTAACAGTGTAGGCAAAGCCTCTGGCAGCCTAGTTGGTGGAGGCAGCATATTGAAACAGATTTACTTCCCCCGTTTAGCAATGCCGATATCTGCAGTACTTGGAAACACCCTGGATTTTGCACTTTCATTCATCGTTTTACTGGCACTCATGGCTTACTATGGCATAGCGCCCACCATCAATACTTTATGGCTACCGCTTTTGTTGTTACTCGCATTGTCCACTGCACTTGGTGTGTCACTGGTACTTGCAGCAATGATGGTGCAGTTCAGAGATGTGAAGCACGCCGTACCTTTTATGATTCAGGCTTGGATGTACGCAACACCCGTAGTATATCCCTTGAGCATGATTACTGACCCGTTCTGGCGCTCAGTATATGCCCTTAACCCAATGGTTGGTGTTGTTGAGGGATTTCGCTGGGCACTTCTGGGCACGGAAAATGCACCCGGCCCATCTATCCTGATATCTGTCGCCGTATCTTTGACCCTTTTAATAACTGGTGCATACTATTTCAAACGTATGGAACGCACCTTTGCAGACGTAGTTTGACGGAATAACCTGATGAATATTGCCATAGAAGCAAAGAATATTTCAAAGCAGTACCATATTGGAAGAGTAAATACCCAAACTTTAGGTTTGCAACAAAGAGCGCTTGCCGGACTCGCAGCGCCCTTTAAGCGAATAGGCGGCTTACTAAGTGGAAGAGCAACAGCTGCTGCGGATCTCGACCAGGTATTTTGGGCTTTGAGAGACGTCTCCTTTAATATAAATGAGGGAGAAGTCGTCGGCATTATCGGAGGCAATGGAGCAGGCAAAAGCACTTTGCTAAAAGTTTTATCCCGTATCACCGAGCCCTCCAGCGGCACAGCTATGATAAAAGGTCGTGTCGGCTCCTTATTAGAAGTAGGTACGGGTTTCCACCCGGAATTAACCGGACGTGAAAACGTTTACCTGAATGGCTCAATACTAGGCATGTCAAAAAATGAAGTGCAAAAGAAATTTGATGAGATTGTTGACTTTAGCGAAGTCGAAAAATTTATAGACACCCCTGTAAAACACTACTCCAGTGGTATGCGTGTTCGTCTCGCATTTTCCGTTGCTGCCCACGTTTTACCTGATGTACTGATAGTAGACGAAGTGCTCTCGGTGGGAGATGTATCCTTCAGAAAAAAATGCATGGATAAAATGCACGAAGTAGGTAGGCAAGGCTCCACCGTTCTAGTGGTTTCCCACAATGCCCAGGCCATCACAAATATGTGCCAACGAGCTATATGGCTGGAGAAGGGACAAATCAATGCAGATGGCCCTGTAGAAAAAATACTAGCCAGCTACCTAAGCCAAGGCATGGGCTTATCCGGCCAGCGTATATGGGAAGCCAGTGATGCTCCCGGAGGGACACTTGCCAGATTGCGCTCTATAAGTATTAAGCGAGAAAATGGCGAGGTAACGGACAGCATCGATGTTCGAGAGCGGTTTTGCATAGAAACTGAAGTTGACGTGCTGGAATGCGGTAACGGATTGGTTATAAACCATTGGTTTATAAACAGTGATGGAGTAAATGCATTTAGTTCTGTTGACCCGGAAAATCCGACCTGGAAACAACAAGCCTGGCTACCAGGAAGATATCTCCTTAAAACCTGGGTGCCCGGTAACTATCTACAAGTAGACACGTACACCCTAGATAATATTTTGTGGGCTTGGGAGCCTAGACAACAATTGCAATGCCACGCTCGCGATTCGGTTTGTTTTCACGTTATCGAATCAATGGAAAGTACAAGTGCCCGCTCGGGGTGGCTCGGAAATTTGCCTGGTGTTGTTCGACCCCGACTGGAGTGGGAGATGGTTCATATCGGTGATGACTCAATTGCAAAAACGAGCGCGTAACCAATTTACGCGTCCTGTTCAACTCTATCTTTCAATACACACACCCTGTTGGCGAACCTGTCTCTTATAC
>JAHRWB010000093.1 GCA_019090385.1 Pseudomonadales bacterium
ATCAAGTTCCCTTGAAAAGCCAGAACCAGTATTTGATATAGGGGTCGAGTGTGATTCAGAACTCGGCCTGGGTTCAGAGCTTGAGCTAGAGCCAGAAATCGTGTGTGAGACTGAAAATGGCCATTCCACCGATAGTATAATTGATACAGAACCAGAACCAGAAGCGAGCATAGTCCCTGGGGATGGTTTTGATCTGATATATGAACTGGATTTTGATAGTGAGCCAGAAACAGAGGAAAGTCCGGGTAACCGTGGGGAAAAAGATAAATCGATCATTGCAGAGTCTGAAGGCCGGCAGTTTGAGTCCTCAGAAATTGAACTTCCACATATTGAACTTCCACATATTGAAGTACAAATACCGGATTTAATTCCGTCTAGCGAACGCTCGGTAAGTAGCTTGATACGCCTTGTAAGTGTAATTTTAGGTGCTCTGCTGGTGTGTGCGCAGATTTTGTGGTTTCAATTTGACAGCTGGTCACTTAATCCAGATATCCGGCCCTTATATCAAAAAATTTGCAGCATAGTCGGGTGTGATTTGCCACAACAGCGCTCTCTGGATGATTTATATGCCAAGAATGTGGTTATCAGATCCCACCCGGAAAATGCTGAGTTGCTGGTGGTTGATGCGATTATTGTTAATAATGCGAAATTCGCTCAGAGGTTTCCGCTGATAGATATGCGATTTTCATCGGTCAATGGGATATTGGTACAAGGGCGAAAGATCAGGCCGGAAGAGTATTTGTCGGGTGATGCCAGTGGCATGCGTAATATACAGCCGCGCTCCCCAGTACATATTACCTTTGAAATGGTGGACCCTGGTCAGGAAGGGGCGAATTACGAATTGTTGCTATTGTAGATTTTACGCGTTATTCACAAATCGTGTATTTGCTCGCTAGCAAACATTCAAGACCACACAGACCACACAGGATGAGACCTTGACCAGTATTGGTCCATATAAATTAAATAATCGAGTGGTGCTAGCGCCTATGGCTGGGGTTACGGACCTGCCATTTCGAGAAACAGTATTTTGCCTGGGTGCAGGCATGGTCGTTTCTGAGATGGTCAGTGCTGATCCACGTTTATGGCATACCGCTAAATCTCGCATGCGTATGGAAAAGCCCAGCAAAAGTGGATTGTTCAGTATTCAAATAGAAGGTTCTGACCCCGTGATGTTGGGAGAGGCGGCCCGGTACTGCCAGGATCAGGGTGCGGATATTGTAGACATCAATATGGGTTGTCCGGCTAAAAAGGTCCTTAAAAAAGCCGCTGGCTCAGCGTTGCTGAAAGATGAAAACCTGGTGGCGAATATACTCGACAAGGTGGTATCTGCGGTGGAAATTCCTGTCACCCTGAAAATTCGTACCGGTTGGTCTGAAGCAAACAAAAATGGTGTAAAAATTTCACGCATTGCGGAAAGTGCGGGTGTGCAAGCTATCGCAGTGCATGGGAGAACGCGTAACTGTAAATTTGGTGGATCTGCAGAATACGAGACTATCCGGCAGATAAAACAGCAGGTAAAAATCCCGGTATTTGCAAATGGAGATATCTGCAATCCCGAGCAGGCCGCATCGGTCCTGGATTTTACCAAGGCCGATGGGGTCATGATTGGGCGGGCTGCCCTTGGGGCACCCTGGCTACTGGGTGAGATTGCCCAGCAGTTGGACGGCAATACACCGGAGTGCAGATCCCGACAAAACCGGTTATTGATAGTATTGGATCATCTAAAACGTATTCACAGGTTTTATGAGAGTTTTCGGAGTGTGAGATTGGCCAGAAAACACATAAAAAGTTACCTGACGAAAATGCAGTTTGATCCTCATACGATTGGTGGGTTTTTATCTTTGGATAACGCTACTGATCAGGTAAATTTTATACAAGAGTTAGTGACATTCAGTTCATTTCCAAAACTATCCGAGGCCAGGCAGAATATATGACGCAAGACAAGAGCACCCAGCATAAAGTGACCGTAAAACGTGCATTACTCAGCGTTTCTGATAAAAGCGGGATCGTGGAGCTGGCAAAATTACTTTCCGACAACAATGTATCACTGTTGTCGACCGGAGGTACCTATGCGGTGATTCATGCAGCTGGTATTCCGGTGACAGAAGTTTCTGATCACACCGGTTTTCCGGAAATGATGGATGGCCGGGTGAAAACGCTGCATCCTCATATTCACGGAGGTATCCTCGGGCGGCGAGACCAGGATGAAGTGGTGATGCGTGAACATACGATAGCGCCCATTGATATGGTGGTGGTTAATCTTTATCCCTTTGAAGCAACTGTGAGCAAAGCTGATTGCACGCTGGAACAGGCTATCGAAAATATAGATATTGGTGGCCCGGCAATGTTGCGCTCTGCTGCCAAGAATCATCAAGATGTGTTGGTGGTGGTGGATCCGGCGGATTATGCCGCGGTAATGGCTGAGGTCGATACCTCGGAAAAAGCCATTATCACTGATCTTGCGCTTCGTTTTCGCTTTGCGCTAAGAGCATTTCAGCATACCGCCGCCTATGATTCTGCAGTGTCTCGCTATCTGGGTGGGAGTCTGGATGATGAGTTTCCTGACCATCTCAGTCTTGCGTATGACAAAGTGCAAAGCCTGCGCTATGGAGAAAATCCCCATCAAAATGCAGCTTTTTATAAAGAGCGTCAGGCCACCGAAGGCAATACGATATCCGGTGCGCAACAGCTTCAGGGCAAAGCGCTGTCTTTTAACAACATTGCCGATACTGATTCTGCGCTGGAGTGTGTGAAAAGTTTTGCTGAGCCAGCCTGCGTGATTGTAAAGCATGCAAACCCTTGTGGTGTCGCGGTTGCGGAGAATATGTCGGATGCCTACGCAAATGCTTTTGCTACTGACCCAACATCTGCATTCGGGGGGGTAATTGCATTTAACCAGCCTATTGTTGCGCAGACCCTGAAACAAGTCCTGGATAATCAGTTTGTGGAGGTGGTGGTAGCACCTGATTTCGACCAGGAGTCTGTAGCAGTGGCAAAGTCCAAGAAGAACGTCAGGCTGCTTAAAGTGGGTGATTTTGGTCAACGTTGCCGAGGCTTGGAGTTTAAGCGCGTAGGCGGGGGCTTGTTGTTGCAAAATGCAGATGAACTGGTCCTGGATCCAGAACAGTTACGCACAGTAACTCGGGTGCAACCCACCGATGCTCAAATGGCGGATTTATTATTTGCCTGGAAAGTTGCCTGGTACGTAAAGTCCAATGCCATTGTTTACGCGAAAAACTTACAAACTATTGGAGTTGGTGCCGGGCAGATGAGCCGTGTTGTTAGTGCAAAAATAGCTTCCATGAAAGCTGAGGAAGCAGGACTTGATGTGCCGGGTTCAGTTATGGCTTCTGATGCATTTTTCCCTTTTCGTGATGGTTTGGATGCGGCTGCGGAAGTTGGCATTGCGGCGGTGATTCAGCCGGGGGGGTCTATTCGAGACGATGAAGTCATTGCCGCTGCAGATGAGCATGGTTTGGCCATGGTCTTTACCGGGATTCGGCATTTCAGGCATTGAGTTATTGTTTTCAGGACAGATTTAGGGGAAGTATGTGAAAATTTTGGTGCTGGGTGGTGGAGGGCGTGAGCATGCTCTGGCCTGGAAAGTCGCGCAAAGTGAGGGCGTAAGTTGTGTGTATGTTGCGCCGGGTAATGCAGGTACCGCGGCTGAACCGGCGCTTGAGAATGTTGCTCTGAATATTACGGATTTTGACGCGCTTGCCAAGTTTGCCCGGCAAAATGAAGTGGCTCTGATTGTTGTGGGTCCTGAAGTGCCTTTGGTGGAAGGGATCAGAGATTATATGGACGATGCAGGCATACCCTGCTTTGGCCCATCCCAGGTTGCGGCACAACTGGAGGGCTCCAAAACTTTTACCAAGGAATTTCTTTTCCGGCACAATATCCCAACAGCGGCTTTTGAAACCTTCACGGAAGTGGCGCCTGCACTGGATTACCTGGATAAAACCGGCGTGCCTATTGTTATTAAAGCTGATGGGCTGGCAGCAGGAAAGGGTGTTGTGGTTGCACATAGCCTGGAGGTGGCAAAGTCTGCTGTGTCGGATATGTTATCTGGTGGAGCTTTTGGTGCGGCAGGCAACCGGGTAGTTATCGAGGAGTTTTTAGTCGGCGAAGAAGCCAGCTTTATTTGTTTGTGCGATGGTGTACATGCCTTGCCTTTTGCTACTTCGCAGGACCACAAAGCCCGCGACAATGGCGATCAGGGTCCTAATACGGGTGGTATGGGAGCCTATTCACCCGCTCCGGTGGTCACCGAAGAAGTATCACGTCGTATTATGGCCGAAGTCATTGAACCCACCTTGAAAGGCATGGCTGATGAGGGGGCCTCGTACCAGGGGTTTTTATATGCCGGGTTGATGATTGCACCGGATGGAAGTGTTCGTGTTATTGAATTTAATTGCCGTTTTGGTGATCCTGAGGCACAGCCGGTTCTTATGCGACTAAAATCTGATTTACTTCAGCTCTTGCTGCGATCGTTATCTGGAAAATTAGCAGATGTAACACTGGATTGGGATGAACGTATGGCCCTGGGCGTGGTTATGGCCGCGGGTGGTTACCCGGGTAAATATGAAACTGGTATGTCTATTAACGGTCTGGGTTCTGATTTTGAAAGCCTCCACACAAAGGTTTTTCATGCCGGAACAAAATTAGATACTACGCAGGATAGCCAGCGAACACTGACTAACGGTGGGCGCGTGCTTTGCGTAGTGGGCATGGGGGATACGGTGGCCCAGGCACAAAAACGCGCTTACGACAGACTATCTACTATTCAATGGCAGGATGTTTACTATCGAGATGATATTGGCTACAGGGCAATTTCTCGCGAGCAAAGCTGAAATGTAGCACTGAGTTTTAGGGTAAGTGCTGCTTATTGGGCAAGCTTAGAATAAGCATACTGGATATCTGGTTTAAAGGACTGATATCTAATGCTAGCAAGATTGTTACCGCGCTTTTCACCCTTTGATAAACTCGATTGGCCCACGCTGTTGAGTTTATCCCATCATTGTAGAGTGCTTACTATACCCAAGGGGCGAAGTCTGGCCTCGAAAGGCCGAGGCCGATATTACCTGGTACATGGGTCAGTAGGTTTGTCTGGGCGGGACCGGGTTAAAATTGTTCGAGAGGGGCAAACGGACCAGCTGTGTACTTTGGGGGTTATCGTCCATGGCACTGAACAGGCGCGTTACCCGCTGGATACCGGGCCCTATTCTCGCTTGGCCACACGTCGAGTATGTCAGCTGTTGTGGATAGATACTGAGCCAGTGGCTTTTTTGCTGGATGGGGTAGATTGTCAGGCTGTTCGGCCACTTTTCCAGGCTGAAAATGGGTGGATGAACCGCTTTCTCGGCGGGCACCTGCTTGCCTCAGTCTCGCCTCCTGGTTTGCAAGCAATAATAAGGGCCATGTCTACTCGCAACGTTGTTAATCATGAGCAGGTTATTAAACAGGGTGAGGTTGGCAATATTTTTTACGTAATTAGCAGCGGAACTGCTGAAGTCATCCAATCCGGTCCGGTGGCCGCACTTGGTCCGGGCGACTTCTTTGGCGAAGATGCGCTTATATCAACAATGCGTCGTAATGCCGATGTAGTGATGAGCAGTGATGGAGAGCTGAAGTGTATATCTGCTGAGGCATTTCATGGCTTATTAGCGAATAAAGTAGTTAAACCAGCCCGGCTTGAGGGTAGCGCAGTGCGACTGGATGTTTCTCTGGCAGGAAGGTGCAAAGAGCAGGATATTGACGATGCAATTACGCATATCCCTATCTGCCATTTGCGCAACGGGCTAAATCGACTGAATGTGAGCGCACACTATGTCGTAACCGGTGATACGATGCCGGAATGTCGCCTGGCGACTTTCATTCTTTTGCACCATGGCTTTAACGCCAATTGTTGTATCCCGGGCGAGCAGCATCAAGCGGGAACGGTCCGGTCTTTTGCCCAGCTTCTTAATGCCTGAATAGACTCTGACCGCAGGACCGATACCGGATAAGTTCGGTCGATGGAGGCAATGATATCCGTTGTGGAAATGCCCTTCTTTTGTGAATTGGCAAGATATCGTGCGGCAACAACGGCTTCCTCAATTTCTGCCCCGGTAAAGCCATCGGCGGTTTCAGCCAGCAGATCCACATCAAATTCGCCGGGTTCCAGATTACGTTTGGCCAGGTGGATGCGAAATATATCTTTTCTCGTCTGGGAGTCGGGCAGGTCTACAAAAAATACTTCGTCTATTCGTCCCTTTCGGATTAACTCCGGTGGCAGTGCAGAAATATCATTTGATGTAGCGACAATAAATACCGCTGCGCTATTTTCTGCCATCCAGGTGAGCATAGTGCCCAGGACACGTTTAGAGGTGGCGTTGTCCTGGTTGCCAGTTGCCAGACCTTTTTCGATCTCATCCATCCATAAAACGCAGGGTGCCATCATCTCTGCCTGTTTTAGTGAGTTACGCAGATTTCGCTCAGTTTCACCAAAAAACTTGTTGTATAAACTGCCGAAATCGAGCCTTAGCAAAGGCAAACCCCAATTTCCGGCAACTGCTTTGGCAGCCAGGCTTTTACCGCTTCCCTGAACCCCCAGCAACAGTACGCCTTTGGGTCTGTCTTCGGTTTCATCTGTGAGAAACTCGGTATGACGGATTTTTAACCATTCCTTCAGATTATTTTGTCCTGCCACATCGGCAAATTTTTCGGTGTCATATTCGTAGTGCAATACGCCTTCTGAGTCGAGTAAATCAAATTTGAGCCGGTTCATTTCCGGGATATCGTCGTCGGTGATAGCGCCATCCTTGAATATGGCATGGCGAATCAGCATTTCTGCATCGGCATGGGTTACACCTCTCAAATTAGAAATCAGGCTGGAGAGGGTTTCGCTGTCTGTTTTTACTTTTTTACCTTTGTTTATTCGGGCCCATTCCTGGGCTTGTTTGCGCACGATGGACATGAGTTCTTCATCGCTGGGTAGCCGCAAATCCAGGGAGGCAGCCATACGCCCTATTTCCGGCGGTATTTCGAGTGCGTGACTAATAAGAATGATAGTGTTGCCCAGTTGGTCGAAATCCAGAGCGGCATCTTTCAGGTAGCGAACATTCTTGTCTTCACCCTTTAGATAGGGGTGAAGATCACAGAGTGCAAATAGTGCTGGGCCGTTTTGGTTGGCGATGTGTTTTAACATTTCATCGGGTTCGGCCAGTTTGGGGGTGTCACTTGAGGGTGTCTCGAAGCCTCCACGTTGCATACCGGAGGTTATGCTCCATTGATAGAAGGGTAATGAGCGTTTGATAGCAAGTTGTAATAGCAGATCAAGGACACGGGCTTCATCCGGGCTTTCCACTACAATGATGGGGATTTTAGCATCCAGAAGTAGTGCCAGATCTTTAGTATCGCCCATTGTAATCTCCGTTAAAACTGCTTTTATCCGGCCCTGTATTCTCGATGATAGATCTTCTATCCTTGGGCGCTGTTGGGTAGAGTGGGTCTGCCTGGAAAACATGCCATAGAAGCTAATGGAGCGTCCGTTTGAGTGAGAATTCCGCAGATTGTCTTTTTTGTAAAATTGCTGCTGGTGATATCCCGGGTGATATTGTCTATGAGGACGATCAGTTTATTGCTTTCAATGATATAAACCCTCAGGCACCAGTACATATCCTAATTATACCGAAACGTCATATTGCGACAGTTAATGATGTCGATGGTGAAGCGGAAGTAGTTGGCAGTTTGGCTGCCAGAGCCTTCAAATTGGCCAAAAAGCAGGGCATTGATCAGTCAGGCTACCGTATTTTGATGAACTGTAACCAGGAAGGTGGCCAGACGGTGTATCACATACATATGCACCTGTTAGGTGGTAAACAGCTGGGTTTTTTGGGATAGTCCCGATTACTATCGATACATCCCTGATTTTGCCCTATCGGGTAATCGAGGTCACTGAGCCCCTGAATTGTGGTTATAAAAAACGGAGGTAGGAGCATATGTCTGGAATTGTTGATCATCTAATTGTGGGTGCTGATCGTTTTTTACGTAAGCTTGCCGTTGCACCCCAATCCAACAGGCCTTCTCCGGCGAGTAAGGTGGATTCCGATGAATTGAGTAAAGCTGATCGGAAGCATGCGGCTGGTTTGATGCGTATTAACCATACTGGTGAAGTCTGTGCCCAGGCTTTGTATGAGGGGCAGGCCTTTGTTGCAAGAGCAGGGGAGGTGCGTGAGGTGCTATTACAGTCTGCTGCAGAGGAAGAAGATCATCTGGTTTGGTGCAGCGATCGCTTGAAGGCCCTTGGTGCCAAAGAAAGTAAGCTGAACTCTGTATTTTATGTATCTTCTTACCTGATGGGTGTGGCAACGGGGGCCATGGGAGATAAAATCAGCTTAGGGTTTGTGGCTGCGACCGAAGAGCAGGTATGTAAGCATTTAAAAGCGCATATGGACGAGTTGCCTCGTGGTGATGCACAGAGCTTGCAAGTGGTCACACAAATGTATGATGACGAACAAGCTCATGGTACGCGCGCGCTGGATGCCGGTGGTGTCAATTTTCCGTCGCCAATCAAAGCGGGTATGACCCTATTGTCCAAATTTATGACGTCAACGACCTATCGTATTTAGCCTGATGCATTGAGTGGTGCGAATAAAATGTTCACCTATCACTATTATTGTGAACTCCGTCACATCGTTTCTGTTAGTTAATTCCAATGTGCGTGATTGACGCTCTATCATTAAATCATGCAAGGCAATAAATAACATGAAGATCAATGGTGGAATTGCACTCACGTGATGGCTGTCGGCAATAATTTGGGATATGAGACGACTCTTGCATCGTTAATGCGACCTTGTTCGCACCCAAATTGTACCGCTCATTCACTATAATTGTGCCGCTGGTCGTATCTGACTCGTCTAAGTTGTACAGGGTGTGCCAAAGTTCAATTCGCAAGGCAAGTCACGAAGGAGCGTCAACTATGCTAGCTATGAAAAATACACAAACACAGGGTCTGCAATTAAAGAGACCATTAGGCCAGGGGTTTCAACTCAACAATATAGGTAATCCAGAAAAAGAATCGCATATGGATGCGTTCTTAACTGCTTCTCACCGTCGCAGATATCCAGCAAAAAGTACTTTGATATACGCAGGTGATAAAAGCGATTCTATTTACTACATACTTAAGGGATCCGTTACTGTATTGGTAGAGGATGAATCCGGGCGAGAGATTATTGTCGCCTATAAAAACAAAGGAGATTTTTTTGGAGAAATGCCTTTGTTTCTGGACGATAACCCTCGCTCAGCCTGGGTTAAAGCAAAAACAGAATGTGAAGTTGCGGAGCTGAGCTACAGTAAGTTCAGGGAAGTAGCCGAGGCACATACTGATTTGTTGTACTCAGTAAGTACGCAAATGGCCGAATGTCTACAGCGCACAACGCAAAAGGTGAGTGATCTGGCCTTTTTGGATGTAACAGGACGTGTGGCAGGAACACTGCTTGAATTGACCAAGCAGCCTGATGCAATGACCCATCCAGATGGTATGCAAATCAAAATAACCCGCCAGGAAATTGGACGCATAGTTGGTTGTTCCAGAGAAATGGTCGGGCGGGTATTAAAAACTCTGGTAGAACGGGGTTTGGTCTCAGTTAAAGGTAAGACCATGGTGGTATTCGGTACACGATAGTTTTGTACTGAGTCTGCACAATACAGGTTTTGTTTGTTGTTTTACTTGTTATCAATAATCTAAAAAATTGATAATGAGTAAAACAACAGGCAAAACTTTTGTTCAGAAGCCGTTAGCCAGGAAGAAGCCGTTAGCGAAGTAAGAAGCCATTAGCGGCCTAAGATTTATCCAACAATATATTTAAGGCGTATCCAGGATCTGGTTCGCGCATTAAAGATTCCCCAATTAAGAATGCGTGCACATCGTGTTCTCTCAAATTACGAATATCTTCTGCATTACGGATACCGCTTTCAGATACCACTATCAGGCTGTCAGGGATAAGTGATCGGAGTCTAATTGTAGTATTTATATCTGTGCTAAATGTTTTCAGGTTGCGGTTGTTTATGCCGATAACGGGTGAGTCAAGTCGCAACGCAGATTCAAGTTCCAGCTCGTCGTGAACTTCAACCAGCACATCCAGTGACAGTGACAGGGCCAGTGCATAAAAACTTTCCAGCTGTTCCTGATTCAGGGCAGAGACAATAAGTAGAATGGCGTCAGCGCCCATTAATCGTGATTCATAGATTTGATAACTATCAACGATAAAGTCTTTTCGAATAGCAGGTAGCTGTACCTGTTGTCGTGCTTCCTTCAGGTAACGCGAATGTCCCTGAAAGTACTTTTCATCGGTGAGAACAGATAAACAGCTTGCACCCCCCTGTTCGTATTTTTTTGCAATATCAGCAGGGTTGAAATCAGCTCGTATAATGCCCTTGCTGGGAGAGGCTTTTTTTATTTCGGCAATAATCGCTGCTTTACCACTTACAATGGTATCGGAAAGGTGTTTTTGAAATCCACGTGTTGGGGGTAAATCTACAATCAATGCTTGTATGTCAGTTAGAGGCTGCTCAAGTTTTCGCTGAGCAACTTCCTGACTTTTGGTAGCGAGAATTTCATCAAGTACATTGTCAAAAACTTTAGGTGCATCAGGGCCATTAGAGGTATCTGGTATTTTTGATGCGCCAGGTGCTTTAGATTTATCGGGAGATGTTTCAGCCTTTTCTGTACTCATAGTTTTGTGGTATGTGCCTTTTGATTTTATCGAGATGCAGTCTGGGTCATGGATGTAGTGAGTTCGGCCAGGGCCTGCCATTTTTGCAGCGCCTTGCCACTGGCGATGGCCTCCATTGCCATGTCGACGCCTTGTTTCAGGTCTGTGCTCAATCCAGCAATGTAAATGCTTGCACCGGCATTTAAAGCGACTATGTCTCTTGCTGGCAGGTTGCTCTCATCCAGGGAGGCCAATATCAGAGCCAGGCTGGCCTGAACAGAATCAGCTTTTAGTCCGTTCAGGTCATTTTGCTTAAGGCCAACATCAGATGGATGAATGCTGTAGCTGTGTTTCGTGTTGTCTATTAGCTCGACTATGAGTGATGGCCCGCCTATGGATAATTCATCCAGCCCCTGGGAGTGTACGGACATAATTCGCCGACTTCCCAGTAGTTTAAGTGCATCTACCATGGGGTTTTGCCATTCTGGTGCGAATACGCCTATTACCTGGTTGGGAGTCGCAGCCGGATTGCTCAAAGGCCCGACCAAATTAAAGATTGTTCGAAAACCCAGCTCGCGTCGGGCGGGCATAGCAAAACGCATGGCACTATGATGTGCCTGGGCAAACATAAAGCCGATACCGAGTTGCTTAACACATTGTGAAATCTGTTCAGGCGCGATGGAAATATTGATACCGCCAGCTTCCAGCACATCAGCACTACCACTTTTACTGCTGGCAGCGCGATTACCGTGCTTGGCTATATTGGCACCCGCAGCAGCAGCGACGAAGGCCGCGGCCGTAGAGATGTTGAATAACTTGTGTTTGCCACTACCGCCAGTTCCGCAGGTATCCACCAGATTTGGTAACTCTATATCAACTCGGGTAGCTAGCTGGCGCATTGCCGCGGTGGCTCCGGCAATTTCGTCGACGCTTTCTCCTTTCATATGCAGAGCGGTCAGTATGCTGCCGATTTGCGCATCGCTCGCTTCGCCCTTCATTATTATGAGGAATGTCGCTTGTGATTCTTCACGGGAAAGAGATTCCCCGGCGCTTAGCTTGGCTAATATGTCTAACAGGTCTAAAGCCATAATATTCCCATTTTGGGCATTCTATCGATATACACCTTATTAGGGCGTGAGATCCAGGAAGTTCTGTAACAGATCGTGGCCTGCTAAAGTCAATATTGACTCCGGGTGAAACTGAATACCCTGTAGAGGGAACTCGCGATGGCGAAAGCCCATAATTTCATCCTGATCTCCATTTTCGAGTTGAGTCCAGGCCGTCACTTCCAGGCAATCGGGTAAAGATTTTTGCTCAACAATGAGTGAATGATACCTCGTTGCGGTAAAGGGCATGGCAATATTTTTAAATAGACCCGCAGAGTTGTGGAAAATGGGCGAGGTCTTGCCGTGCATAACTTGCCGGGCGCGGACAACCTTGCCTCCAAATACCTGGCCGATACTCTGGTGGCCAAGGCAAATACCCAGTATGGGCAGATCTTTGCTGAAAGTTTCTACCACCTGCATGGATATGCCCGCTTCATTGGGTGTACAGGGGCCAGGTGAAATCACGATCTTTGTCGGTGCCATGGCTTCAATTTGGCTGAGCGTTATTTCATCGTTCCGGTATACGTCGACGTTTGCTCCCAATTCCTGGAGATACTGGACGACGTTGTAGGTAAATGAGTCGTAGTTGTCGATCATGAGAATCATATTGGGGCGGAAACCATCGTGATTTGAATTTCTTGTCTGAATGATACGTGTTCTTCAGTGAACCTGTCGAACTTCTCCTACACTTAAATCATGTCTTCCTCCGAGCAGAACAATATCGTGCACGCTGAATTCCCGGGTCTGAATGCCTGGCTGGATCGCTTTGGCCAAACTGAAATGCCAGTGTTGGCCTCTGCGGTAAAACAGTTGAATAACATTACCCAGGATGATCTGGCTTCTGCGCAGCATCTTGCCGAGGAGATTTTGAAGGATGCGAATTTGTCCTCCAAAGTGCTGAAAATTGCTAATAGCGCTACCTACAATGCGGCGGGATCTGACACATCTACGATCAGCCGAGCCGTGGTGCTACTGGGGTTTGAGACAGTTCGTTCTATCAGTGTTTCTGCAATGCTGGTTGACAAGCTGGCACGGGGCAGTCACAAAAATTTTCTCATGGAAGCACTATCTGATGCTTTCCATGCGGCAGTCCAGGCGCGCGGCTTATGTGAAGACATGGAATCTCAAGCTCAGGAGGAGGTCTTTGTAGCTGCTTTGCTTGCCAATGTAGGTGAAATGGTTTTCTGGAGTGAAAATGGGGAGGAAGCCGATAAATTGGCCGCGCTCAGGCATGGCCTTGAAGAATCACAGATCTTGAACGAATCTGATGTCCTGGGTGTATCCTTTGCTAGCCTCAGCCAAGGTATGGCGGATAGGTGGTCACTGGGAAAATTGCTTAAACAAATGCTGGATCCCAAATCTGCGGATGATAAGCGAGTAGAGGCTGGCCGACTGGGGGTCGCCTTGAGTAACGGTTTAAAAAAGGGTCGTGATAGTAAAGAATTTAGGCTTGCTTTGGAGAAAGCGATAAAATTTAGTGGCTTGAAAAGGGCACAATTAGTTGATGCCGTGGAAGATAGAGCGCTGGATGCCAAGGATATTGCTCTAGCCAGTGGTATAAAAAATACAAAATCCCTGGATAAAATTTGTGCTGGCGGTGCCCCCGAGCTTGCGGATGAAGGCGAGCATTCTGAAGCAGAGGCAAGCAAAGCCGCAAACACCGCGCTTACGAGTTTGGATCAGGAGAGCGAAGTTGCAAGCGTTACAGAGCCGGTTGCAGGGGAGCCGCAAGTCAAATCTCTTGAACCGACTATATCCGCTGACAACATGGAAATTACGGGTAATGCTAAATCTGAGAGCCAGGCTGCTGAAGTAAAAATTTCTGCGGGCCATCAACAGGAGAAGCTGCTGGCCATCCTTTTCAAATTATTAAAGCTTATTCAGAATAAAGCGAACTTGACTAACATTTTCCGTTTGTCCCTTGAAGGCATGGTTGAGGGTGTTGGCTTGAAGCGAGCGGTGGTAGCGATGTTGGATACAAAAACCAATACTTTGCATGCGCGTTACATTTTGGGGGATGAAACTGAAGGTTGGTTGAAAGCGTTTTGTTTTCCCGTAGATAAATTTGGTGTGTTGGGGAAAGCTACAGCAAACCCGGTGCTCCAGCATTTAAAAATTGGCAGTAATGCTGAAAATGATGAACAGTTGGTAGCAATTCTGAATAGTGGTAGTTATTTTATCGGAAGTATTTGTATCGGGGATCGTGTAGTAGGGATTTTTTATGCTGATGGATATTCCAGGGATTCATCCAGCGAGCTAACTGAAGCGCACTTTTCGGGCTTCCAACATATTGTCCAGCAGGTAAATATGGGTTTGCTTGCCCGAACTCAGGCTTGATATAAAACCGGCAGCCTAGGTATTTGAATCGAAGTCTGATGGAGTGCTGGATTGGAAGTTGTTTTCTGCCAGAGCTGCTGCACGAAAAATGGCGCGGCCCTTATTCATGCTTTCCTTCCACTCAAGTCGGGCAATAGAATCTGCGACAACACCGCCACCGGCTTGAATAAATAGTTTGCCGTCTTTTACAACCGCTGTGCGGATAGCAATAGCCATGTCCATATTGCCATCCCAGGCTATATAACCTACTGCTCCTCCGTATATTCCGCGTCTGACGGGTTCTAACTCGTCGATAATTTCCATGGCGCGAATTTTTGGTGCACCGGAAAGTGTTCCAACGGGTAAGCTGGCCCGCAACACATCAATGGAAGATAAGTTTTCTTTGAGCTTACCATTGATATTGCTGGAAATATGCATTACATGGGAGTATCTCTCGATAGTGAATTGCTCTGTCACCTTGACACTGCCTGTTATAGCTACGCGTCCAACGTCGTTTCTACCAAGGTCGATCAGCATAAGATGTTCCGCCAGTTCTTTGGGATCGGCGAGCAATTCTTTTTCAAGCGCTTGATCTTCTTCTGGTGTATGGCCGCGACGTCGGGTTCCTGCCAAGGGCCGATTAACTATAGTTCCATCTTCAACCCGGGCCAGTATTTCTGGCGAGGAACTGACAATGTGAAAATCTCCCAGATCCATAAAATACATGTATGGCGAAGGGTTCAGGCTTCGAAGTGCCCGGTACAGGTTAATGGGGTCTGAGTTGAAGGGAATGGACATGCGCTGAGCAAGCACCACCTGCATCGCGTCACCGGCAGAAATATAGTCGCGGATTTTTTCTACCGCAGACATAAAGTCTTCCTGGCCAAATTCAGACGTAAAATCCGATTCCTCAATTTTCTGGTTTGAGGTACTTGCAGCGACTTTCGGCACTTTGCCGGCCAATTTTTTTGTCAGTACAGACAACCTGGATTGCGCCTTGCTGAATGCATTGTCCTCCGCGGGGTCGCTTATACAGATTATTTGCATGCGGCCTTTAAGGTTGTCGAATACAATAATCTCGTTAGAAACCATTAGCAGAATATCAGGTGTACCTATGCTGTCGGGTGGCGAAGTGTGGGCAAGTTTTTTCTCAGTATAACGAACCGTATCGTAAGAAAAATAGCCGACCAGACCACCATAAAATCGAGGCAGGCCCTCAACAGGTGCAACATTGAATCGTTGTTGATACTGTTCGATAAATGCCAGTGGATCACTTTGCTGTATTGATTCTACTAGCTTGCCGTCGGTGCGTATCTCAATGTTCTCACCTGTTACAGTAAGAATGGTACGGGCTGGTAGCCCTATGATGGAATACCGCCCCCATTTTTCACCACCCTGTGAAGACTCCAACAGGTAGGAGTAAGGCGCATCCGAATCGCCACGGGCAAGTTTCAGGTAGGTGGACAATGGTGTATCGAGGTCAGCAAGTACCTCGGTGACCACCGGTATACGATTGTAACCCTTGGTCTGGTAATGCTTGTAGGCAGATTCATTCATATGTGTTTTTCAGTTTTGATATGGGGCAGGAAGCAATTGCTGCAGTTCACTAAACACGATGTCTGCTCCCAGGTCTTTGGCCGGTGTACCGTGATTATACCCATGCTCGAAACAGGCAACAGTGCAGCCGGCTGCTTTGGCACAGCGTACATCGGTTATTGAATCACCTACAAAAAGTGTCTCCTGGGGAGAAATATTGAGAATATCACAAGCATGCAGAGCGGGCTCCGGGGCGGGTTTGCTGAGTGATAGGCTATCTCCACTTACAATTACGCCAAAATAACTATCCAGGTTCAAGGCTTTAAGTAAAGGTTCAGAAAACTCTGCGGCTTTGTTGGTTACTACGCCAAGCGGAATATTTAACTGCTTAAGTCGTTTCAATGTATCAACCACACTAGCGTACGGTTTGCTGAATTTACTCAGCTGCCCACTATAATGTAAGCGGAAGGTTTCATACATTTGTTCGATTAATGCTTGGTCGTAAGGCTTTGGCATGAGCTGGTAGTGCTCGAAAGCCTGGGTGAATAATACCCGGGCACCGTAGCCTACCCAGTTACGAACAGTGCTTTCGCTGGATTGTGGAAAACCCTGGGCCAACATGGCTTTGTTAAAGGCGGTTGCGATATCTGGAGCCGTATCCACCAAGGTGCCGTCCAGATCAAATAAATACCCTGCATAGGTTTTCATGATGGCTGGCTGATTTTTAGAAAAGCTGGAGGGTTCTGAAGGTTTAGATGAACTGTGCATAATAGCGCGTTAACTCAAACGGTTTTAAAGTTCTTCAAGCCGGGTTCGCATTTGCTGGATGGTATCCCGGTAGTCGGAGCTGCCAAATATTGCCGACCCGGCCACAAAGGTATCTGCACCCGCTTTTGCGGCAGAAGCAATATTTTCTATTTTAATACCCCCGTCAATTTCCAGACGTATGTCGCGACCGCTGGCATCAATGATTGCCCGGGCGTCGGCCAGTTTACTTAAACTGCCGGGAATAAAGGATTGGCCACCAAAACCAGGATTAACTGACATGATAAGCACCATATCTACCAGATCAATGACATGGTCAAGATGTTCCAGGGGTGTCGCGGGATTAAAAACCAGCCCGGTTTTTGCGCCACCTTCTTTAATTAGCGATAACGAGCGATGAATATGCTCCGAAGCTTCAGGGTGAAAAGTGATGTAATCAGCACCTGCTTTCAGAAAGTCACCAATCAGACGGTCAACGGGTTTTACCATGAGATGAACATCTATAATGGGTTTTTCCGGTAGATTTGCCAATGACTTGACCAGCGACTCCAGTACCATGGGCCCGATACTCAAATTAGGCACATAATGATTATCCATAACATCAAAATGGATGATGTCAGCGCCGGCAGCTAATACATTTTTAACCTCGTCACCTAAACGGGAAAAATCCGCTGCCAGAATGGAAGGGGCAATCCAGTATTCTTTTTTTGCTACGGAGGTATTTGAGTTAGTCATGGGCGCATTATACATGCGCGGTCACCGATCTCGGAAGTCCATGTCTAAATTTGCAGTCTTTTCTATACTTGGGTAATGAGGGAACAAACCAAAAAGCGCGTGCAGCAAGCAAGTCCGGGAATATCGTCACCCTGGCTAAACCACTACCGCTGTCTGGCCATATTGCTCCTCCTGCTCAGTGTTGAGCCCTCGCCAGCTATTGGTCAAGAGCCCTCAGCTGTTTTTAATAAAGAGCCCTCAGCTGCTGTTAATAAAGACTCCTCAGCACCCATCATTTATAAGGGCGGAGAAAGACAGCAGGCAGCCGAATTCGCCCTGCGAAGTGATGATGAAACCAATTGGCTTGATGAACAGGATGATCGCGCGCTCAGTGTTTATCGCACCCAGAGAACTGCCCGGTCTCAAGGCGTGTTCCTACTGGTGGGTGGCCGGGGAGCGGCCTTTAGTCAAAACGCGCTGTTGAACACATTACGCATGGAGTTGCCCCGACTTGGCTGGCATACACTGGCGGTGGGATTACCCGACCGTCCGCAACTGCGCCTGCCAGACAGAAATGCAACGGGTTCGATGGAACAAGCTGAAGGCAGCGATATCCAGCCGTCAGAGGATGATAACCCGCTTAAAGGTGATGAGAGCCAGGCCCAGAACGATGGAGGTGAGAATAAAGGTGATGATTCGGATAATACCCGGGCTGATCGTGCTTCATACCGTGTTTACAACACGGATAAACTGGACTCTGATCAACGTCGGATCGAAAAACGATTGGGATCTGCCCTGACCCTTGCTCGTCAGAAAGCCAAGGGTGGGCCGCTTGTTGTATTGGGCGTTGGAGAAGGAGCTGCGTGGGTTGGCTGGCTGGCCCGTAGTGAAAATGCGCCTTTACGTGACCCAATCGTATTGGTTAATTTTTCCTCCACTGCGCGATATATACCGGATAATCCAACCATCTCGCTGATTACAGCCATGACTACCCCAGGGCTTATTTTGCAGGAACATCCTTTTGGCTGGTCCCGGGATGATTTATTGAATGAAAATATTGAATTAAGGGTTTTACCCCGTGGTAACGCCATGCATGATCAACGCTTGCTGCGTATTATTCGAGGCTGGCTCAAACGCCGCCTGGATAGTTGATGTTTAGCATTATCTAGGATGAGTTAGCCTTGGGCCCAGTCGCCTGGGGCGCCAGATGTGCTGTGACAAGTTCGTAGGCATCGGTCAATTTGCGGGTATTTTCTTCTGCGCGTTTTTTTGTTGCCAGGTCATGCTGCTTGCTGGCAAATTTATCGGGGTGGTGTTTGCTTATCAGGCGGCGATAGGCCAGTTTTACCTCTTCTATCGGTGTATCTCTGGTTATATCCAGTAGCTCTATTGCTGCCTGGAATAACTGGGGCCATGCTGGATCCAGGCCTTGTCTTTCAGCAATAATTGATTCGGTGTGGGTGATTTCTGTTTGGCTGAATGCCAGGGTGTGGGCCAGGCGGTGCAGTGCAGCGTGGGTTGCAGCAGCGGGTAAACCAAAAATCCATGCACACTGGCATATGCATTCAAGACACATTTTTCTGAGTAATGTTGTCAGCTCAATATCTTGCCGGTTTTCGTCACATTTAAGGGCCAGCACATAAAACACAAAAGGTACTTCTCCCGATTCGTTGTTGCCATCTGCCCGGTGGGCATTTTTGCCTTCATTGAACCATCGAATGGCTGTTTTGCGGTCTTTGGTCCCAAAACTAAGCGTTTTCATCAGGGTTTCAACATGCTTGATGTGGGATTGGGAAATGTGCCCCTGGGCTTTGGCGATATACCCTAATGCGGTAAACGTATACTGTTGATAGGCGCAGGGTGGGACTTTGGGTGTTGTACTGTGGTTCAGAAAGGGGTTCTTTGAGCTGAAAATGGTTTTCAGTGTGCCAAACAGATTAAAATTCGATAACCACATATAAAAGTACTCGTTCTATATGAGCTTAGCAGCTGTATAGGGAAAATTTTTCAGATTTCCAAGGCGACCGCAAGACAGTTATCTTTTACTATTACCCTTTATGCTGCCATTTCACCCCCATTTGATAATCTGCTCCGCAATACTTGCCTTAAGTGGTTTGTGCTGTGGACCCTTATTGGGTGAAGAATTAGCTAAAAAGCCAAGAGATTCTTCCTTTGATGAATCTCTTGCCTCAATAGAGTGGCGCACACGGGATGAACTCAGCCCGGCCCAGCAAAGAAATTTACCATCACATTGCCTGGGGCGTTATATCGAACCGGAATATATTGACGAATCTGGTCAGGATCGTTCCCAAGTGCCGGTACATGGGCAGGCAGGAAGGCTGTCCTGGTTTGAGGGGGTCGCGAATCTGAGTGATGGTGTGACCATTGAGCAAGGCAATACCTCTATTGAAACCGGTCAGGCTACCTATTTCGAGGACAAGCGCCGTGTGGTTTTGCCGGAGGTTGTGACACTGCGTCAACCGGGGATGGTTGTGCGTGGGCAGCAGGGTGAAGTCAACATGACTGGCGAAAGCGCCCGCTTGGAGAGTGCCGAATTTGTTTTGCCTGATAGTGAGTTTCGCGGTAGTTCAGTTCTTGTAGAGAAGCAAGACAGTGGGGATCTGAAGCTGCATCAAAGTATCTTCACGCGTTGTGAGCCTGGCAATGATAGCTGGACGCTCAAGAGCAATTCTTTCGTTATCGAAAAAGATTCAATTTATGGTATCGCACGCCAGGCTGTCCTTCGGGTAGGCAAAGTGCCAATTTTTTATACGCCATACATTAAATTTCCAATCACCGATGACAGACAAAGTGGTTTTTTATTTCCGGGTATGACGTATTCTGAAGAAGATGGGCTGGATCTGACCGTGCCTTATTATCTGAATTTGGCGCCCAACTACGATGCCACTCTGGCTACCCGGATTATCACCAGGCGCGGGCCCGGTGTGGAGGTAGAATTCCATCACCTGGGTACCTGGCAGGAAACCGAAATAGGCGGCGCATATCTCCATAAAGATAAGCTGTTTAATGGAGAATTATCGCATGGAGATTTTTTTAGAGATAATCCCGAGGGCAAGTTTAACAGGGCTGATCGCTGGTTGGTTAATGCTGATCATCGGGGGCAGCTTGGCCGTATAAGCACGCGTGTTGCGTATAGTAAAGTCAGTGACGACGAGTATTTTAGAGACCTTGGTTCTGACCTGAACGTTACCAGCCAGGTGCAGCTCGAGCGCCGGGCTGAATTACGTTATGCAAGAGCCGGTTTGTCTGCCAGATTCTGGGCCCAGGCTTTTCAGAATCTGGATGTTTTGCAGCCAAATGCTTACCAGCGTTTGCCAGAGGTAGAGCTGAACTGGCGTCACCGCTTTGGTAGGTTTAATTTCAAAGTGGCAGGTGAATGGGCCAGTTTTGATCGCGATAATGCGGCTTTCACCGGAATTAATAAAATTGTTGGGGATAGGGCACATTTTGAGCCCCGTCTTGAATTGCCGCTGAATTGGCGTTCCGGTTTCTTAAAGTTCGCCGCCGCGTACAAGTATACGCAGTATAATTTGCAGGATGTCCCGCTGAATGATGACCCGGAACCCGAGCGCACTATCGGCTTGGGCAGTGTAGACGGTGGTCTGTTTTTTGAGCGTGATGTTTCTTTATTTGGAGTGGCATTGGTGCAGACTCTGGAGCCCAGGGTATTTTACCTGTATCAGCAATACGAAAATCAGGACGCCTTGCCGCGTTTTGATTCCAGTGAGCTAACCTTTGGCTATAGCCAGTTATACAGAGACAACCGCTTTACTGGACTGGACCGTTTGGGAGATGCCAATCAGGTCTCGCTTGGTTTAACATCGCGCTTTATGGGTGCCAGCAATGGACGGGAATATGTGCGCGCCAGCCTGGGGCAGATTCGCTATCTTAAAGATCGCCGCGTGAGCCTGAATACGCCGGAAAGCCAGCCTTCCGGTGACAAGAATATCAGCAGCTCATCTGCTGTTGCAGGCGAAATTTCAGCGCGAGTGGACAGGCAGTGGCGGATAGGTGCCTCTATGGTCTGGGACAGCAAGCGCTCCAAAGTGGACGAAAGTAACTTTTTTTTACAATTCAAGCGGGATGAGCGCCGGATATTTAACCTGGGATACCGGTCAAGAAATCTGGCCAGTGATATCAGTCAGGCTGATGGCTCATTGTATTGGGCACTCAGTAAGCGCTGGAGCCTGATTGCCCGCTACAATTACGATCTTGAATTTGATCGAACCATCGAGGCCTTTGGTGGTCTGGAATATAATGATTGTTGTTGGCGGCTTAGGGTGTTGGTACGTAAATATATAGATAATCCTGGAAATCGGCCGGTTCAGGATCTGGACAGTGACAGTGGCGTGTTCGTTCAGATTGTTTTCAAAGGTTTGGCCGGTTTTGGCGGAAAAATTGACAATATAATGGAAAATGGAATTCGAGGATTCCAGCGGAGACCGTAAATGGCATTTAAATACATTATTTTTACTGTGAGCTGTTTGTTCTCAATGGCGTATTTCGCCGAGACCAGGGAGCTTGAAGGCATCGTTGCAATTGTCGACGAAGACGTGGTTCTGGCATCAGAATTATTGTCGCGTGTGGACGAAATACGCTCGCAAATGGAGGCCAGTAATATTACCCCGCCACCTAAAGATATTCTGGTATCCCAGGTGGTTGAACGTCTGGTGATTGAATCTCTACAGTTACAAATGGGTAGTCGTGCGGGTGTACGTATTGATGATGAAACGCTGACTCGATCAATTGCTGGCATTGCACAACAAAACCAGATGGATCTGGATGAGTTTCGTGCGCGTTTGTCAGCAGATAAGATGGATTATAAGGAATTCCGTGAAACTGTACGTCGTCAGTTAGTGATCAATCGCGTGCAGCGCGCACAGGTCAACAGGCGTGTATTTATCTCTGATCAGGAGATCGAAGAGCTGCTTAACTCGCCTGTTGGGCGAAGTGCCTTTTCCGATGAATACCGGGTAGGGCATATTTTACTGGAAGTGGAGGATACATCAGATGCAGAGGTTCTGGATCTGGCCCACAAAGCTTCCGAAAATATTTATAAAGAACTTGTTGCTGGTGCTGACTTTCGACAAATGGCCATTGCTAAATCTGCTGCGGGGAATGCGCTTGAAGGCGGTGATATGGGCTGGAGAAAAGCCAGTGAGATGCCCAGCTTGTATGCGGAGCGCGTGCTTGAGATAAAGGTTGGGGAAACAATAAAACCCATACGAAGCAGCAGTGGATTCCATATTATTCAACTGTTGGAAATGCGCGGTGCAGGTTCTCAAACCTCGGAACAGGCCCATGTACGCCATATCCTGCTCCGGTCCTCTGAAATTCAATCTGAACAGGAAACAGAAGCATTGATCCGCAGGCTTCACCAACGACTATTAGATGGAGAGGATTTTGCAGAGCTGGCTAAAAAGTATTCTAAAGATCCATCCAATGCATTGGCAGGTGGTGATATGGGCTGGAGCGATGCCCAGGGTATGGTGCCTGAGTTTGCTGAGGTGATGCGTACCCTGCCTGTAGGTGAAACCAGCCAGCCTATTCAGACCAAATTTGGTTGGCATCTTGTGGAAGTGCTGGGACGCCGTACTCAGGATATGAGTGATGAAGCGCGCAAACAACTGGCTGTTCGTTATTTGCATAATCGACGCTTTGATGAAGAACTACAGGAGTGGCTAAAAGAAATCAGAGACGAGGCCTATGTAGAACTCAGGCTGTGAGCACGGTACTTGCCATTACTGCGGGAGAGCCCGCGGGCATTGGGCCTGATCTGGTCGTACAGTTAGCTCAGCTTGAGCGCAGTGCTTACATTCAGGTTATTGCTGATCCGGAAGTCTTGCAACAACGTGCATCTTTGCTTGGCTTGCCGCTCACCTTGTTAAATGAGCGAGAGATAACACGCTCAGCGGGTCACTTGTCTGTGCATCCGATCTCTGTGGCTACATCTGTGGTGCCGGGAGAATTAAATAAACAGAATGCCAAATATGTATTGGAAACCTTGAATGCAGCTATTCAGGGCTGTTTGGACGGTCAATATTCAGCCCTGGTTACCGGGCCGGTACAAAAATCGGTGATTAATGATGCTGGCGTACCTTTCACCGGTCATACAGAGTATTTGGCTGCGGCTTGCAAAGTGCAACATGTTGTAATGTTGTTGGTTGCCAATAATTTGCGAGTGGCGCTGGCCACTGTGCATATACCGTTAGCGGAGGTATCGGAAAATATCACAAGCGAGGGCCTGACGCGTACTTTGCATATCCTGCATGCAGCAATGATAAAGCAATTTGGCATTACGTCGCCGCGTATATTGGTCACCGGCCTAAATCCCCACGCCGGTGAATCAGGCTATCTGGGGCGCGAGGAAATCGATGTGATTCACCCGGTATGTGAAGCGCTCATGCAGCAAGGAATGAATGTTGTGGGTCCGCTTCCTGCAGATACACTTTTTACCCCGGCGGTTCTTGAGCAGGGGGATGTGGTGCTGGCAATGTATCATGACCAGGGTTTACCGGTACTTAAACATCAGGGTTTTGGCAAGGCAGTTAACATCACCTTGGGTTTGCCCATTATTCGTACCTCTGTTGATCACGGTACTGCGCTGGATCTGGCCGGAACAGGGCAGGCGAATGTCGGCAGTCTTAATGCCGCAATGGCGTTGGCTCAGGAGCTGGTTATTCATGCATCACAAAGCCAGGCGTAGATTCGGGCAAAACTTTTTAACGGATGAGTCGGTTCTCTACGGGATCGTCCATAGCCTTGGCCTGAGAGTGGATGATGCTCTGGTGGAGATAGGCCCCGGTAAGGGTGCCTTAACCCGGTTGATCTATGAGAAGTTGCCAAATTTTTGGGCCATTGAAATAGATCGGGATCTGGTGCCGCTGCTGCGCGGTGGTTATCCCGGCGTGGAAGTTGTCGAGGCCGACGTGCTGAAATACGATTTTTCTGATTTGTTTCTTCGCTCAGAAAAACAATGGCGAATAATTGGCAATCTGCCCTACAACATATCCACCCCTTTGCTCGATTTATTGTTGATACATAGGGGCCGAATCAAAGATATGCACTTTATGTTACAAAAAGAAGTGGTCGACAGGCTTTGTGCCCCGCCGGGGACTAAAAGTCGAGGCCGTCTGAGTATTATGATGCAATATTTGTGTGATATCGAAAAGCTAATGGATGTAGCGCCCCAGAGTTTCACGCCGGCACCTAAGGTGAATTCGGCCTTTGTTCGTTTGTCACCCAAGCATGATATTTTGCCTTTGCAGGATGAACAGTTGTTCAAAAAAGTCGTGCGAGTCGCATTTAACCAACGACGTAAGACCTTAAGAAATGCACTGAAATCCTATCTGACGGAATTGCCAGATTCTGGCCTGAACCTTAACGCACGTCCGGAAGAGCTGAGCGTAGAAGACTATGTGGCGCTGTCCAATCAACTCAGTGATGCAGGCGTGCATTAAATGTCGAGTTATGTCATTGGTGATATTCAGGGCTGTTACAGTGAATTGACGGGCTTGCTTGATCGGCTTGATTTTGATGCCCGGGTTGATCAGATATGGCTGGTAGGTGATTTGGTCAACCGCGGACCAGACTCGCTTGGCGTACTGCGGTTGGTAAAATCGCTAGGGGACAGTGCCAAAGTGGTATTGGGCAATCATGATTTACATTTATTGGCCATTTATTATGCAGGCCATACTCCTCGCCCCAGTGATACCCTAACAGCCGTCCTTGAAGCCCCGGACGTTGAGGAGCTAATGGCCTGGCTGGTATTGCAGCCGCTATTCTATCGAGATACTCAACTGAACGCCTGTATGAGCCATGCCGGTGTTCCGCATATCTGGAGTATTGACCAGACCGAAGAATATGCGGGGGAGTTGCAGCGGTATATTCAGCAAAATCTTTGTGAATATTTTTTGCACATGTACGGAAATTTTGCCAACCCCTGGCATGAAGATCTGCAAGGTATGGAGCGAATGCGCTGTATCACTAATTACCTGGCGAGGATGCGATATATTCGTGCCGATGGAACGCTTGATTTCTCCTGCAAAGAGGCACCTGGTGCCCAGCCAGACGGCTTTAAGCCATGGTATACCCTTCGTGATTCTATATATAAGCCGGCACAAACAAGCAATACTCAGGCAAGCAAGTACCAAGCAAGCAAGTACCAAGCAAGTCATGAAAAAGCGAGTGACATCTTCTTCGGCCATTGGGCCTCCCTGGCCGGCGTGGTGAATGCAGATGGTATTTATGCGCTGGATACCGCCTGTGTTTGGGGGGACTCGTTAACGGCGCAATGTATAGAAAGTGGCAAAAGAACGAGCTTTAACTCCGGAAGCTAGTTTTTAAATACACTAATAATTTGGCATCGCTCATATCCGAGCTATCGTCTAAATAAGCACCTTAACTTTTGATACGCACTTTATCACCAACGGAGGTTCGGATGGGCGTAATTGAACAACTTCAATCAAGGTACGAAGAAGCGCGCGAAGAAGAGTATTCACTGCAGGAATATCTGGATATTTGTAAAGTAGATATGACTGCATATGCAACGGCCGCAGAAAGATTACTTCTGGCCATCGGTGAACCAGAGTTTATCGACACATCCAAAGACCCTCGTCTTTCCCGGATTTTTTCCAACAAAATAATAAAACGCTACAAAGAATTTGATGAATTTTATGGCATGGAAGAAGCCATAGAGCAAATTGTCTCCTATTTCCAACATGCCGCCCAGGGTTTGGAAGAACGCAAACAAATACTTTATCTCCTGGGCCCCGTGGGTGGAGGTAAGTCATCCATTGCAGAAAAGTTAAAATCTCTGATGGAGAAAAGACCTTTTTATGCCCTTAAAGGCTCACCTCACAACGAAAGTCCTCTGTCGCTCTTTAGCGCCGCTGAAGATGCAAAACTTCTGGAAGAAGATTACGGGATTCCAGAGCGTTATATCAGGGGCATTATGTCGCCCTGGGCAGTAAAGCGGCTAAGTGAATATGGAGGAGATGTCTCCCAGTTTCGTGTAGTCAAACAATATCCCAGTATTCTGGATCAGTGCGCCATTGCTAAAACTGAGCCCGGGGATGAAAATAATCAGGATATATCAGCACTGGTCGGAAAAGTTGATATCAGACGCCTGGAAGATTATGAGCAGAATGATGCGGATGCCTACAGTTATTCCGGCGGACTGTGCAAGGCCAACCAGGGCATGCTTGAATTTGTTGAAATGTTCAAAGCGCCAATTAAGGTGCTGCATCCATTGCTGACGGCCACTCAGGAGTGTTGTTTTAACGGTACAGAAAATATTGGTGCTATGCCTTTTGATGGAGTGGTGCTGGCACACTCCAATGAATCTGAATGGCAAAACTTCAGGAGCAACAAAAGTAATGAAGCATTTATAGACAGGGTTTACACGGTCAAAGTGCCTTATTGTCTTCGCGTTACTGAAGAAATAGAAATATACAGAAAGCTGATTAAAAATAGTGCATTGCACGATCGGCCCTGCGCGCCGGATACATTAAAAATGTTGGCGCAGTTTAGTGTTTTATCGCGGCTGAATGAGCCTGAGAACTCAAACTTGTACTCCAAGATGCGTGTATACGATGGCGAAAATATAAAAAATACCGATCCCAAAGCCAAATCTATACAGGAATATCGGGAAGCAGCGGGTGTTGATGAAGGCATGGAAGGACTGTCTACCCGCTTTGCCTTCAAAATATTGTCTCGTGTATTTAACTTTGATACCAGCGAAATTGCAGCTAACTGCGTA
>JAHRWB010000094.1 GCA_019090385.1 Pseudomonadales bacterium
GAACTTCTTGAAAAAGCAAAACAAGTATATGAACAGTCCACAAATGCAGACAAATTGATGCAAATTCAGCAAGAAAAAACTGACAATATCTCTGTGGCAATTCACGAAATGGCAGTGGCCGTAGAGGGCGTTGCAGAAAATGCCAATTTAACTTCTGGTGCCACTGTTCATATGGTTAGTGAGCTACATACTGGGAACGAAGTTCTGCATGGCGCAAGTAGCGTCATTTCTGATATGTCGGTTAGTATTTCAGAGATGTCTGCTATTGCAGAACAATTAACTACTGACAGCAACAAAATTAACAGCGTAGTTGATGTTATTCGAGATATTGCTGAACAAACAAATCTATTGGCTCTGAATGCAGCTATAGAAGCTGCAAGAGCGGGTGAACAAGGGCGGGGGTTTGCCGTAGTAGCCGATGAGGTACGAACGCTAGCGAAAAGGACACAGGAAGCGACTCAGCACATTCAGGAAATGATTAGTGCGCTGGGGAAAATAACTGAAGATGCCACACAAAAAATGCACAGCAGTCACGATTTAGCAAAACGTAGTGTGGAAGAAGTTACCAACAGTACAAAAGCATTAATAGAAATTCTAACAGCTGTCGAAAAAATCGACTCTCTTTCCAAACAAATTGTGGTTGCGGCTGAAAAGCAATCCACTGTTGCTGTGGAAATAGAAAACGATACTAAAAATATATCCACCGCGGCAAATCAGACTAGCGAAAAATGCGCCCAGGTTGCCCTGGTTGGCGGCGAACTCAATGAACTTGCCCAAGCACAATTTGACCTGGTTGATCGATTTCAATAAAAACACCAGCAAATAGCTGTTCTGACGAATCTTGATGAATAAACACGGTTCCAATTAGATAGATTAATTTACGAAATAGCTTCGAAGGTTTCCAATACCGGATGACCTAAATAAGTCCCTTTCGGTGCACTGGCTTGCTGATGCGCTTTACGAAAAGCGTCCGATTTGGTCCAAGCTTGAAAAGAGTCCCGCGTATCCCATACCGAATGAGATGCATACAAGGCATGATCTTCGTAATCCTCTCCTTTCAACAAGGAAAAGGATTTAAACCCAGGCACTTCGGATAGGAATGTATCCCGCTCACGCCAGATTTTCTCGAATCCAGCTTCAAAACCCTTGGCAATCTTAAATCGGTTCATCGCAATAAACATAAACTCTGTCTCCTGTATTTTTATATCCTAATATTTTAATCAAATTACTGATCGTACACAGATAGAATAACGGAGCCTGACCACAATCTCTTACTTATTTTATTGGTATTGATTATCATTAATATTTGTAGTTTATTCATTAAATCACAGTTCGGTAACATAAATTACCAGGTTATAAATTTACGGAGAGAGCTTGATGCGAATTCCAAACAAAGCCCTACTGGCCCTGATTATGCCGATACTAATCTGTATGCCAAAGGCATTCGCAAACGAGACCAGCTCCGCTGTCCAGCGTAATCAATTCACCTATGCCTGGCCTTTCCAAAACGGTGACCACATGCAACCACGAGGAGGTAACAGCAACGGGCCTGAAGTGGTCCTCGACTACGAAGACCGTACCACATGGAAGGCATTGCAGGAGCCAGGCATTCAAACCCTGGAGCGTGACCGGCGTGCCATTCTAGCCATGGCTGGACCCTATCGAACCAGCTTTGACTTCATTGAGACCATCGGTCTGATACCGAACTACAAACCGACGCGTCCGTATCAATCCTGGGGCACAGAGTACGTTTACGTGGTAGCCAACGAAAAAACGTTTATTAGCCTACAACACATCATCGTTATGTTCTTTAAGGCCAAAGATGGCACCATATCCGGACCTGCCGTTGTTAAACACTGGCGGCAGGACTGGAACTATCAAGACCAGGATCTGCACATATACGTGGGGCGCAACACCTGGCAGCGGCAAACCCTAACGAAAAAACAAGCTAAAGGCCACTGGTCACAATCGGTTTTTCAGGTCGATGACTCTCCTAGATACCAAGCCACCGGGAAATGGCAGCATGACAGTAATTTTTCCAGCTGGCAGAGTGAAAATACCTGGCGCCCACTGCCACGCCGCGAGTTCAGTATTAGAAAGGACTATCAGGTGCTCTCTGGCACTAATCGGCTTACTATCACCCCCAACGGGTGGGTCCAGGAAGAAGACAACCTGAAATTGGTATTGGATGAAGACGGCAAGCCACTGGAATTATCACCCTATTTGGCCCGGGAAGCCGGTCTAAATAGATATGAGCGTATTACCAATCATGATTTTACTGCGGGAGATGCCTATTGGCAGCGAACAACACCTTTTTGGTCCGATGTACGCAAAGCCTGGCATCAAACCCTAAAACAGAGCGATCGCTTTGTACTGAAGAGCCACGTGAATGACAAAAAATTATACGCTCTTTTATTTGATTATGCAGAAAGTATCAAGGATTCCAAAGGTTACGACTCCATTGCCGGGCAGGCATTTATCCAAAGCACTCTGGCGAGTTTTCTCAAGTAGCATAACCATTTGCTGAGTTAGTGCTTATACAGTCAGTGTCTACAAGAGCATCACTCACATTAAAAATGCTTAATGCTGCTCAAGCTCAATTAATACACCGGTAAAATCACGGGGATCAAGAAAAACTACAGGTTTGCCGTGCGCACCTATTTTAGGAGCCCCCCCCCCTAGCACCTTCGCACCCTCTCCTACCAGCTTGTCTATTGCAGCCCCAATATCATCAACTTCATAACAAAGGTGATGAATCCCACCTCTGGGGTTATTTTTGAGAAATTTTGCAACCGGTGAATCTTCACCCAAAGGATGTAAAAGCTCTATGGTACTGTCTGCCAACTTTACAAAAATGGTAGTCACCCCATGATCTGGTAAATCCTTAGATTCACTAACCTCTGCATTAAAGCGTGTTTTATAGTTTTCGCTAGCCGCTACAAGATCAGGAACAACTACTGCAATGTGATTAAGTTTTGTTAACATGGTTTTCCGTAAAAAATTTTTTCATTAGTTTATAAAAATGCAAATATATACGCTGATTACCTTTTCTCAAGCTCGGCTTCATTCCTGTTTCTACCAGGTATAGAGACTAAAATTTCCCTTGCCGCTTCCAATATATTGGTATTGGGTCCATAAATGGCCTGTACACCAGCGTTAAATAAGAACTCATGGTCCTCTACAGGAATAATACCTCCACAGACAATCATAATATGTTCGTTGCCGGTTTTTCTGAGGTGCGCAATCATTTCAGGAACCAGTGTTTTATGCCCGCCAGCGAGAGATGATACGCCAACAACATGAACATCACGTTGCACAGCCTCAGCAGCAGCTTCTTCTGCTGTTTGGAACAAATCGCCGGAATGAATGCTAAAACCTAAATCGCCAAAGGACGAGGCTATGACCTTGGCCCCACGATCATGCCCATCCTGTCCCATTTTAACGACCAGCATGCTAGGCCGACGCCCCTCAAATTCCTCAAATGCGCTTATTTCATTCGACAATTCTGAAAAGGCTTCAACTTCGCCCTGGGCCATTTTATAGACATTTTTGATTGGCGTATGAGAGGCTTTATAGCGTGTAAACACACCTTCCAGTGCATCAGATACCTCACCTACTGTCGCCCTGGCCCGCATAGCAGTCACCGCCGCCTCTAGAAGATTCCCGTTGTTTTTAGCAGCACTAACGAGGCCGCTTATACTTTTTTCATAAGCTGCATTGTCTCGATTAGCGCGCACCTTTTCTAACCTATCTACTTGCGCCTGACGTACAGCATCATTATCGATATTCAGCAACTCAATATCATTTTCCTCGTTTTCATCCACATATTTGTTAACGCCGACAACAACACTGTCCATGGTCTCAAATCGAGACTGCCTGCGTAATGCTTCTTCTTCAATAACACGCATAGGCATTCCGTCAGAAATAGCTGCAACCATTCCACCCAGATCTTCGATCTCATCGATTAGAGCCGAGGCTTTATCAACCAATTCCTGAGTCAGTTTCTCGACAAAATAGCTACCCGCCAGAGGGTCGATGGTGTGTGTAATTCCGGACTCCTCCGCCAGGATTAACTGGGTATTACGTGCTATTCGCGCGGAGCGTTCTGTAGGTAATGCCAAAGCTTCATCCAGCGCATTGGTATGCAGACTTTGTGTCCCGCCCAGAACGGCAGCCAAAGCCTCCATGGTGGTTCGCATAACGTTGTTGTAAGGATCTTTGGCCGTAAGTGAAACACCAGAGGTCTGACTGTGTGTGCGCAGCATAAGTGAGGCAGGTTTTTTTGGATCAAACTGTTGCATAAGCTTGCACCACAAAACGCGGGCTGCGCGAAGCTTGGCTATTTCAGTAAAAAAATCCATCCCGATACAAAAGAAAAATGAAAGTCTAGGTGCAAATTTATCAATATCCTGACCGCTTTTAAGGGCTGCCCGCACATACTCCAAACCATCGGCCAGTGTAAATGCCAACTCCTGTACCGCATTTGCACCGGCTTCCTGCAAGTGATATCCAGATATGGATATGGGATTAAAACGCGGCATTTCTGCAGATGCATAGGAAATGATATCGTTTACTATTCGCATACTGGGCTGCGGCGGGTAGATGTAAGTATTACGCACCATGAACTCTTTAAGAATGTCATTTTGGATAGTTCCAGACAACGTAGAGCGCTCTACACCTTGCTCTTCTGCAGCCACAATAAAGGCGCCCAAAACTGGCAAAACTGCGCCATTCATGGTCATTGAAACCGATACTTTATCCAACGGTATGGAATCAAAAAGTATTTTCATGTCTTCCACTGAATCGATGGCCACCCCGGCTTTTCCAACATCTCCGCTGACACGCTCGTGATCGGAGTCATACCCTCGGTGTGTAGCAAGATCAAATGCCACAGATAGACCTTTCTGGCCTGCGGCGAGGTTTGCTTTATAAAAAATATTGGAATCTTCCGCCGTCGAAAACCCGGCATACTGGCGAATTGTCCAGACGCGGTTTGTGTACATGCTAGCCCGGGGGCCACGCTTAAAAGGGGCCACGCCCGGCAGGCTGTCCAGATGCTCAATACCTTGGATATCCTCCGCAGTGTACAAAGGCTTTATACTTATGCCCTCAGGTGACAGCCGCGTCAGTTCCTCAAGCGGTTTATCACGTAATTCCTGTTCAATTAAGTCCTGCCATTCCTGTAAACTGTTGCTGGTACTTTTAACCGTGTCTGTAGACATATAATTGGATCTAAACCTGTAAATTCCTAGATATGCTAGTTTAATTGGAATTGACCCAGATTCAATAGTGGTGTCAGTTTAAGCTATGCGCTAGAGTTAATGATAATCAAGCTTAGGTTATGCATACAACTAATTGTTTTATATAATATTTTAATATAATTCTACCAAGAGAGTTTTGGCCTGTGAATTTTGCAATCGCCGTATACGCCGCGCCCTATTCCCATCAGTCGCCTGATACAGCCTATCAGTTTGCTTTGGCGGCCCTCAATGCAGGGCATTCGATTACTCGTATTTTTTTTTACCATTCAGGTGTATTCAACGCCAGTGGCTTATCGATTCCCCCCCAGGATGAGATAAACATAATTGAACGCTGGGCACAGCTGTCAAAAAAATTCGATGTAGAGCTGGCGGTGTGTATTGCAGCAGCACTCAAGCGCGGCATTATTGACGAGGCAGAATCCCGGCGCTACGAATTGACACAGCACAATATTCACCCAGCCTTTCAGATCGTTGGCCTTGGCCAGTGGGTCGATGCCATGATCACCGCGGATCGAGTTTTGGTATTTGGCCCATGAGTACAAGAAAAAACATTCTCTTCATTCAGCGTGCCGCACCCTATTCAAGTGCTATTGCCTTCGAGTCACTGGAAGCTATTCTGGTGGCAGGCGTGTTCGACCAACAGGTAAGCGTGTTATTTTTGGACGACGGCGTTTACCAGCTATGCCAACATAATGCGAGCATTCTTGGCACACGAAATGTCAGCAAACTTTGCGAATCCCTACCAATGTACGATATCGACAAAATATACGTATCAGAAGCCTCCTTGCAGCAGCGAGGCTTGCAATCACGTTTTCTGTGCCTACCATTCACTAACATTTCATCGAAAGACATAAGTGCACTCATTTCCAGCCACGAAATAGTTGTAACCAGTTAATGAGTACACTACACATCCTCAACAAAGCCCCTTCGGATAACACGCTAATTCTAAGCTGTAGCAATGCACTGGCCGGTGGAGACAAACTTATACTGATTGAAGATGGTGTGTACAATGCAACTACGTCTATTCACCCAGCATTAAAAAAACAACTCAACAGCAATATAGAAATATATGCCAGACAAACAGATGTAATGGTACGCGGCATTAAAACCCAAATCATTTCTGATATACGCATTCTGGATGATACAGAGTGGGTTGCACTTTGTGTGGAATCGCAACCTATTGTAAGTTGGTACTAACAGTGCACTACGCACGCGACTCACAAGGTTACTTGATCGATCTAAATACCTGGAACGAAACAATAGCCGAATCAATAGCAAAAGAGCTATCGATAGAGTTAGGCGCTCCCCATTGGGAAATCGTTTATTCAGTACGCGCCTACTATCAGCGCTTTGATAGCTCGCCTGCATCACGCGCATTATCAAAATGGTTAGGCATAGAGCTAGGAAAAGAAAAAGGAAGTAGCTTGTACCTTATGAGCCTTTTTCCAGGAAAACCGGCTCTTTCTGTTGCAAAAATAGCGGGGTTACCACGACCAACAAATTGTTTATAGAGAGCTTTTCAACCAATCTCTATTTCTGCAAGAAACGGTATACAGAAAAACGAAACTATCAATCTCGCAAATCTATTTGGGTAATGTCTCCCATATATTTCCGCAATACATCGGGTACATGAATACGCCCATGTCCATCCTGATAATTTTCCATCACCGCGACAAGTGCACGTCCCACCGCGAGCCCCGATCCATTTAATGTATGCACATGATTAGTTTGCTTGGAGTCACTTGCACGATACCTGGCCTGAACGCGCCGCGACTGAAAATCCAAAAAATTACTGCAGGAAGATATTTCTCTATAGGCTTGTTGTCCTGGCAACCATACTTCCAGATCCAGGGTTTTAGCAGAAGAAAACCCTAAATCACCTCCACATAACAACATCCGCCGGTAAGGCAACTCTAGTCCCTTGAGAATGGCTTCGGCATGACTGGTAAGTTCATCAAGCGCATTCCATGATTCGCTGGGATTAACCAACTGCACAAGTTCGACCTTTTCAAACTGATGCTGTCGAATCATACCTTTGGTATCTCGCCCATAGCTACCCGCTTCACTTCTGAAACAAGGCGTATGACAAACATGCCGAATGGGCAATTCTTCTAGCTTTAATATTGTATCCCGGTACAAATTGGTGACCGGCACTTCGGCAGTGGGTATAAGATACAATTCACGCTCGCCGGCTATTTTAAATTGATCGTCGGCAAACTTGGGCAATTGGCCGGTACCAAAAAGTGCTTCCGGGCCAACCAGGTAAGGTACGTATACTTCTCGATATTGATGAATTTCAGTATGCGTATCCAGCATGTATTGCGTCAGCGCTCGCTGCAACCTGGCCAAGTGATGATGAATGACGACAAAGCGCGCTCCAGACATTTGTGCCGCAGCATCAAAATCCAGAGAATCCGGCATACCCAAATCCACATGATCTTTAGCGCTAAAGTTGAACTCAGGTATGCTGCCCCACTTTTCCAGCTCTACGTTATGCTCTTCGAGCTTGCCCTCTGGCACGTCCTCATGGGGCAAATTTGGTATTGCACTTAAGAAACCTGTTAGCTCATTCTGCAAAACAGAGAAATTTGCTTTAGCACTATCCAGTTGCTCTCCCAAATCACCAATCTCTGCAATGAGCGGCGCTATATCCTGGCCAGATGCCTTGGCTTTTCCTATTTCTTTTGAGCGGGTATTTCTCAGATTTTGAAGTGTTTCTGTTTTCTCCTGAAGCAATTTACGTTGGGCTTCTAATGTCAAAAACCGATCAGCATCCAGATCGAAACCTTTAATCAGCAAACTTTTCCGAATCGCCTCAAGATCATTTCGCAGTAATTTTGTGTCTAACATGCATTCATCTCAGATTTATTTCCCAGCTGACCAATAGTTGATTGTTCAGAACAGCAGCTCAAGCTTTCTATTACTCGGACTTTCGACCCCAAGCTTAAAATCAGGTTATAGTTTTAAGCTAACGTATTCCCGATTCTCATGCCTAGCCAAGCCACACAAAGGCAGGCCACGGTGGTGCCACCCGCGTACATTATAGCGCCGAAAATTCGGCTCTGCTCAAAGAGATTGATGGTTTCCAGAGAAAACGTAGAAAATGTCGTAAAAGCCCCCAGAAACCCGATGACCAAAAAGGCCCTGCCATAAGTTTCAAACCATGCGGTCTGATTGCAGGCTCCGATCATACAACCAATGGCAAAACAACCAACGATATTGATACCCAGAGTTCCCCAAGGGAAACTCACGCCAAACCACAGGCTTACCAAACGGTGTATTAGAAAACGACTAGCCGCACCCAAAGCACCGCCAAGGCCAACCCAAAACAAATTATTTATCAGACTTCCCATCACCTGGCTCGTTCATCCAGCTTACGCAGGGCAAGCAATTTTTTTTTGATTTGAATTTCGAGACCTTGTTCAACCGGTTCATAATAATTGCGGTTCTCCAGGTCGTCAGGTAAATAGTTTTCTCCTGCTGCGTAAGCAGCCGGTTCACTATGCGCATAACGATAGCCCTCACCATGACCCAAATCCTTCATTAACCGGGTGGGTGCATTTTTAAAACGTTGCGGCACGGGCAACGTGCCAGTTTCTTTCACATGCGCATTTGCTCTTGAAAGTGCTACATAACTTGCATTGCTTTTGGGTGCGCATGCCAAATATATAACCGCTTGCGCCAGAGCTAGCTCCCCTTCCCCCTCGCCTAATCTTTGCAACACATCCCAGGCATTCAGTGCTACCTGCATAGCGCGTGGGTCTGCATTACCAATATCCTCACTGGCCATACGGACAAACCGACGCGCTACATAAAATGGGTCGCAACCCCCATCCAGCATTCGGCACATCCAATAAAGAGCAGCATCCGGCGCACTTCCACGTACTGCTTTGTGCAAAACAGATATCTGGTCATAAAATGCATCACCGCCTTTGTCAAATCGTTTATATGCACTGCCAGATACAGCGCGCACCAGCTCCTCATCAATTTCACTTCCCACTTCGCTAAGCTGCGCACAAAGCTCGAGCAAATTCAAAAGACGGCGTGCATCGCCATCTGCCAAAAACAGTAATGCTTCCCTGGCAGTTTCAGTAAAGTTCAGCCGGTTTTCCTGCAATCCGCGTTTATCCGTGAGCGCTTTTTCTAAAACGGATGACAAGTCTTCACTGGACAAGCTTTTGAGCAGGTAAACCCGGGTACGGGAAAGCAACGCATTATTCACTTCAAAAGATGGATTCTCTGTAGTTGCACCAATAAAAATAACAGTACCTTTTTCCACGTGAGGTAAAAAAGCATCCTGTTGCGCTTTATTAAAGCGATGCACTTCGTCAACAAACAGCACGGTTTTTTTTCCTGCGTGCAATGCATGTTGCGCTTCTTCAATGGCTAAGCGAATATCCTTTACACCGGCAAGCACAGCAGATAAAGCAATAAACTCTGTATTAGCGGCACTGCTCATGACTTCGGCCAAGGTGGTTTTACCGGTTCCCGGGGGGCCCCACAGCAACATAGAGTGTAATTGCCCCTTTTCTACAAGAATACGCAGAGGCTTGCCCGGACCAAGCAGGTGGCGCTGGCCAAAAATATCGTCCAATTTTTCAGGTCGCATCCGCTCAGCCAGAGGGGCATTCAATTTTTGCGCACTGACCTCAGGAAGCAGTGACTTTTGCATCGCCAATCACATCGACTCCATTGGGAATTTCGAATAAAAAAGTCTTTTCCGGTATACCGGCATTGAGTTTCAGGTCAAAAAAATCAACCCGCGTTAAATGTCCAAGCGCATCACGAATCTCTATGGATATCGGCATATCGTTGTGAAAGAAAAATCTTATATCAGAAAAAAGAGAATCCTGCTGCTTGGGCCGCAGCGAATAAACCACATCACCTTCAGCTTGATTTTCTAACGTTTCGGGTAAGGTATCTAAAAGCAGAATATCAAACAGGTCTGCAACCTCTTTCGGGTCTCCTGCCAAGAGTAATGCAGGCGTACCGCTTAGCGCTTCTCGGGTATCACGCAATTGTACCTGTTCCAGATCAGGATCATAGATATACAATACTTTACCAGCGGTAACTATGAGCTGCTCATAAGGAGTAGATAAATGCCACCGGAATTTTAATGGCCGAACAATTGCTATATCTCCATCAGATACTTGCAAAACCTCAATTGCACTGCCGTATATCGTCTGTGTGAAACTCGCACTGAACTCCTGAAGTCGTGACAGTTGCTCAATTAGCTTATGGGCAGATAACTCATCACCATGGCTCGAAAAAGACAAGCCAGCAACAAGTAATAAGCTCACAAAAAACTGTTTTATACATGCCCGCCGATATCTACTCATTTGAAGGTACCAATACCTCTCGACTACCGTTAGACATCATTTCGCTAACAAGCCCTGCATTCTCCATTGATTCGATAATGCGTGCAGCCCGGTTATAGCCTATCCGCAATTTTCGTTGCACTGCTGAAATGGAAGCACGTCTGGACTGCAGGACAAATTCTACCGCCTCATCGTAAAGTGCATCAGTCTCTTCTGCACTGCCATTACCATCCATGGCCAGCGGGTCCTGGGTCATACTAAGGTCTGGAGACAAAACATCATCCAAATAGTTGGGACCGGCACGAGATTTCCAGTCATCGACCAAGCGGTGTACTTCTTCATCTGACACAAAAGCACCATGAACGCGTACCGGCAACGATGTGCCGGGTGGAAGGTAGAGCATATCACCATGTCCCAACAACTGTTCTGCACCACCCTGATCAAGAATCGTACGGGAATCTACCTTGGAGGAAACCTGAAAACTCAATCGGGTGGGGATATTCGCCTTGATCAAACCGGTAATAACATCCACAGAAGGCCTTTGAGTAGCCAATACCAAGTGAATTCCCGCAGCTCGTGCTTTTTGCGCAATCCGGGCAATAAGCTGTTCAACCTTTTTACCTACAATCATCATCATGTCAGCAAATTCGTCAATGACTACGACAATAAGCGGCAATTCTTGTATTTCAGGCGCTTCTTCTTCTGAATCAGGCGGCCACAACGGGTCCATTATGGGTGTCCCTGCTTTTTCAGCCTCCTGAATACGTTTGTTAAAACCGGCAATGTTTCGTACACCAAAACTCGCCATCAAGCGGTAACGCCGATCCATCTCAGCAACACACCACTGTAGTGCTTGAGCCGCTTCTTTCATATCTGTAACGACAGGCGTCAAGAGATGGGGAATACCCTCATAGATAGCCAACTCCAGCATCTTCGGGTCAACTAGAATCAAACGTACCTGCTCAGGTGTCGCTTTATAAAGGATACTCAACAGCATAGCGTTGACGCCAACCGATTTTCCTGAACCCGTGGTACCCGCAATTAGCATATGGGGTGTTTTTGCAATATCCAGCAATACCGCCTCACCAGCGATGTCCTTACCCAGGGCCAAAGTCAAAGGCGAGGTCGCTTCCTGATAACTGCTAGAGGAAAGCAATTCCTTAAGTCGCACAACTTCACGGTTTTCGTTGGGAATTTCGATACCAACAACCGGTTTACCAGGAACAACTTCCACTACCCTTACACTTATTACTGCCAGAGAACGCGCTAGATCCTTAACCAGCGCCGTAATGCGACTTACCTTGATACCTGGTGCAGGGCTAATTTCGAAGCGAGTAACTACCGGGCCGGGTAACACCTCAACAACTTCAACTTCGATACCAAAATCCAGAAGTTTTAACTCCAGCAAACGTGACATGGCCTCCAGCGACTCTTCCGAATAACCTAAGTCGGCGTTGCTGGTATTCTCATCCAACAAATCAAGATTCGGCATTTCACCTGATACGCCCGTATCGAACAGGCGCTTCTGGGAAGTAACCGGTTTAGGGCGTTTTATAATGCTCTCGGCAACCTTTACAGCCGGTGCGCTGCGCTTTTTAGGTTTCGCACGCAGCACAGATTTTCGAGGTTTGCGCATTTCTGCGGATACAGCTTTGTCCTGTTTTCTATCGCGACGCTGCTTAAACTGTTCGTATAACTGGATTGTTGAACTAATACAACGCGCGCATAGCAGATAGACTACGCGCCCAATGCGCTCGGTAACGCGCAACCATGAAAACCCGTAAGCCAATTGCGCACCAAATACCAGAGCCAGACACCCAAACAAGGTTAGACCCACCCAGTTGAGGCTTTCCATCCCCACATCAACAATCCACTTTCCTAACATGCCGCCTGCACCTTCAGCCAGCCCAATATTCTCCGGGCCGGGCTCAGCATGCAAAGTCGCCAGCACGCTAATACCCAGCATTAAGAGTAACCAGCCACTGGCGCTCACCAGACTGCTTTGCCAGGTCAACTCATTAATCTCGGTTTTGAATATGCGATAGCCACCCATTACCAAACCGATTGGAATGCCATAACCCACCCAACCAAACAATGTCAGAATCACATCAGATACCCAGGCACCGGCAGTACCCACGAGGTTATGCATTTCTGTGCTAGAGGCCTGATAGGTCCATGCCGGATCTTCACGAGAATAGGAAACAAGTGCCAGCAGTACGAATACCGCCAGCGTTGCCATCCCGATCAGGGACGCTTCCCTAACAATACTAATGGCAGACTTATTGTTCACATACGCTCCTGGGTAATCGCTAAAGGAGCAGTTTAACCGCTCTTGGCCAATACAACAATTTGTATTATTTCAGCATGTTACTAGGTGTTTAAAGATGTAGACTTATGTCTTGGAAATCTCGTTCGTTTGCGTATTATACTACTCTTCCTGGCCCGCTTGACATAAGGTCTATGCTAGAAAGACCTGACAGGTTTAAACAATTCGAGAACATTTGCACTTCGGAATCAATCATGACTGAAACACCTACGCACCATAAACTCATCGTACTTGGATCTGGCCCGGCTGGATATACCGCCGCACTTTACGCAGCCAGAGCCAATTTGAAGCCCCTCTTGGTATCCGGTGTTGAAGTAGGCGGTCAGCTTATGACTACCACTGAAGTAGAGAACTGGCCAGGCGGGCCTGCTGACCTGCAAGGGCCTGAGCTAATGCAGCAAATGCTGGATCACGTCCAGCGCCTCGACATGCAGATTGCCAACGACCATATTCACACCGCTAACTTAAATAAGCTGCCCATAGAATTAAAAGGCGATAACACAACCTACACTTGCGATGCACTTATTATTGCAACTGGTGCAACAGCCCAATATTTAGGCTTGCCCTCAGAAGAAGAATTTAAGGGTCGAGGCGTCAGTGCTTGCGCTACCTGTGACGGCTTTTTTTATAAACAACAGCAGGTTGCAGTAATTGGCGGCGGAAACACGGCAGTAGAAGAAGCCCTATATTTGTCGAATATAGCTGAAAAGGTTTATCTTGTGCACCGGCGAGATAGTTTGCGCGCGGAGCGGATATTACAGGATAGACTGCTGGCGAGAAATAATATTGAGCCGCTTTGGAATCACACACTTCAGGAAATTCTGGGGGATGCCAGTGGCGTCACAGGGATGAGAATTCAACACACAATTAAACAGGATACCCGCGATGTAACCCTTGCCGGCGTCTTTATTGCCATCGGACACACACCCAATACAGGCATTTTTGAAGGCCAACTGGAAATGCAGGGTGGATATATTAAAATAAATGGTGGCTCCGAGGGTAATGCCACGGGTACCAGCGTACCAGGCGTATTTGCAGCCGGCGATGTCGCCGACCACATTTACCGTCAAGCCATCACATCTGCCGGTTTTGGTTGTATGGCTGCTCTGGATGCAGAGAAGTTCCTGGATGAATCGAAGTGACCTTTGCATAACTGACCAGCATCAATAGCCATAATCCCGAGCTTTCCCAGTCGCCCAGCAACTATTAACCCACAATATATGTCAACCAATAACGTATCAAAGAGTCCACTATATCTTGGCTCGAAAGACCTCGCGTTTCCTGCCATACATACTGCCCTAAAAGACCCAAATGGGCTTTTGGCATACGGTGGAGAGCTCAGTGAAGCACGTCTGATAGAAGCTTATAGTCAGGGCATATTTCCATGGTTTAATGATGATGACACACACATTTTATGGTGGTCTCCGAATCCACGCGCTGTATTGTATCCGCCGAAGATGCATGTTTCCCGCTCCCTTAGGAAACTGATAAAACAGGATAAGTATCACTTTTCATTTGATAGTGCATTCTCACAGGTGATGTATCTGTGTGCGGCTACTCGGCCGGACACGTGGATAACTCAGGCCATGCAAAATGCCTACCTGGGCCTACACAACAATGGTATTGCCCATTCAATAGAAGTGTGGAATGAAAACAATGAGCTAGTGGGAGGTCTCTACGGGGTTTCTCTCGGCAGAATGTTTTTTGGTGAGTCGATGTTCAGCTTGGAACCCAATACCTCAAAACTGGCAATATACAAGCTTATGGGACATCTTTTAGCGTTGGAGTTTATCTGCCTCGATTGTCAGATGATAACTGCACACTTGGCTTCTCTGGGTGCCATTGAAATTTCTCGAAACAAATTTGCTCAGCTACTTGAGCAAAGCAACGAATATGCCAGTATTATTGGCGTCTGGAGTACTCAGACGCTCCAGAAACCGGAGCAGGCCAGTGAAAAACACCCCTGAATTCCTAATCACCAGCCCGCACCCCTGCAGCTATCTCGATAACAAACAGGCCCAGACGGTATTCCTCTCCGAAAGTAGCCAACCGAACACCCAGGATTACTCCATTTTAGTTCGGCATGGATTCCGCAGAAGCGGAGAGCATATTTATCGACCCAGCTGTAACAATTGTAACGCTTGCATATCCGTGCGTTTGAACGTCAATGCTTTTGCACCAAAACGGACTTTCAAGCGCATAATAAAACGCAATGCAGATTTAACTATTACGCATTACCTGGCAAATAGCGCACCAGATGTGTATTCATTATATGAAAAATACATTGCCGTGCGTCATAAAGACGGCGATATGTATCCTGCGAATTCCCAACAATATGACTCATTTTTGAAAAAAAATTTGGGTAACAGTGAGTTTCTAGTTTTTCACCTTAAGGGAATTCCCGTAGCCGTGGCAGTTACAGATGTTCTTAGCGACGGCCTGGCAGCAGTTTATACTTTTTTTGATTGTGATTTATCTTCCAGAAGCCTCGGTTCCATGGCAATTCTTTATCAAATTGAATACTGCCAACGATTAAATTTACCCTATTTATATCTGGGTTACTGGATTAGAGACTGCGAAAAAATGCGCTACAAAACAGCATTTCAACCACTCGAATATTTTGTGAATGATCGCTGGCTTTCCGACCTTCCCTACCAGGATTGACCATATTTCAATAGCGATGGAATATCCTGCCCGTTTAAGGGTTTTGCTTTTAAGCAATGCTTGCGGCACAATGCAGCTCGATTTTTTATAGCAATTCACAACGCAGCAGCTAACTGGCAGTAGAGGCTTATGGCAAAAGAAGAACAGATTGAAATGGATGGAACGGTGATAGACACCCTTCCGAATACCATGTTTAGAGTAGAGTTGGAAAATGGCCATGTGGTCACAGCACATATTTCCGGGAAAATGCGAAAAAATTATATTCGCATACTAACCGGGGATACCGTAAAAGTTGAACTCACTCCCTACGATCTCACTAAGGGCCGGATTACATTCCGCGAACGTTAAAGCTGAGTCACCGCTCAGGCCACCGTCTCCGCCGCCGACTCAATTTCCAGTACCAGTTCATCTTTCTCGATGGTGACCAATACTGTGCCACCGTGTCCAGCTAACTCCCCAAACAGGATATCATCGGCAAGCGGTCGTTTAATCTTTTCCTGTATCAGTCTTTGCATAGGTCTTGCACCCATTTTTTCATCATAGCCCTTGCTAGCAATCCAGCGTACAGCATTTTTATCAACATCCAAAAATACCTTCTTCTCATCTAGCTGAGCCTGTAACTCGGTCAAGAATTTATCCACTACCGTTTCTATAATTTCAATATCCAACGACTGAAACGGAACAATCGCATCCAGCCTGTTTCGAAACTCAGGTGTGAATAATTTTTTCAAACTTTCCATGCCATCTAAACTGTGATCTTGCTCAGAAAAGCCAACAGATCTGCGGCTCATTTCCTGAGCCCCCGCATTAGTAGTCATTACCAATACTACATTGCGGAAAATAGCCTTACGACCATTGTTATCCGTGAGCGTGCCATGATCCATGACCTGCAATAATAAATTAAATACTTCTGGATGCGCCTTTTCGATTTCATCCAACAACACTACACAATGAGGATGCTTGGTAACTGCTTCAGTTAACAAACCACCCTGGTCATAACCCACATAACCTGGGGGGGCACCGATCAATCGTGAAACCGTATGTCGCTCCATATATTCCGACATATCAAACCGTAACAACTCTACTCCCAATATATTGGCGAGCTGCTTACATACTTCTGTTTTACCGACACCTGTTGGGCCACTGAACAGGAAAGACCCGATAGGTTTTTCTTCAGATTTGAGCCCCGCCCGAGATAACTTAATTGCGGAGGACAAGGTTTCTATAGCCGCATTCTGCCCAAACACTACCATTTTGAGCTTTCCATCCAAATCTCGCAGGGCTTCTTTATCAGTGACCGATACTTTTGCGGAAGGAATTCGAGCAATCTTGGATATAACCTGTTCAACATCACTAGCACCCACAGATTTTTTCCTTTTGCTAGGTGCTACCAGCTGCTGTGCAGCCCCGGCTTCATCAATCACATCTATGGCTTTGTCAGGCATAAACCGATCGGTGATATATCTGGAGGACAATTCAGCAGCAACGCGTAGGGCCTTGTCTGTATAACGTGTTTGATAATGGTCTTCAAAGCGCGATTTTAAGCCCTTGAGGATTTGGTAGGTATCATCAATATTCGGCTCCAACACATCTACTTTTTGAAAGCGCCGGGACAATGCTCGGTCCTTATCAAAAATACCTCTGTACTCCTGATACGTTGTTGAACCCATACAACTAATTTCACCTGAAGTAAGTAATGGCTTCAGCAAATTGGATGCGTCCATCACTCCACCGGAAGCAGCGCCAGCACCAATAATGGTATGAATTTCATCTATAAACAAAATACTGTCGGGTTTTTCTTTCAGCTCGCCCAGTAGGGCTTTAAATCTCTTTTCAAAATCACCACGATATTTGGTACCTGCAAGCAACGCCCCAAGATCCAGGGCATACACCACACACTCACTCACCACTTCCGGTACTTCCTTATCAACAATACGTTTGGCAAGGCCCTCCGCAATAGCGGTTTTTCCAACGCCAGATTCTCCAACCAGCAATGGATTGTTTTTCCTTCTACGACACAAAATTTGTATCACTCGCTCAAGCTCTTCATTTCGCCCAACCAATGGGTCGATTTTGCCCGCACGTGCCTGGTCATTGAGGCTTGTTGCATACTGTTCAAGGGCACTTTTTTGTGGCGCCTCTCCTGCCACACCCGCTTCATCACCCTGCTCCATTCCAGCCGCAGCATCTTCAGCCGAACCTTTAACCTTGGATATACCGTGGGATATATAGTTAACGACATCTATACGTACAACATTTTGCTGTTTTAACAGGTAAACCGCCTGACTCTCCTGCTCACTAAAAATCGCGACAAGAACATTTGCCCCGGTAACTTCCTTGCGGCCCGAAGATTGAACATGGAAAACAGCCCTCTGCAATACACGCTGAAAACCCAGTGTTGGCGTGGTTTCGCGCTCTGCATCTCCAGCGGGAATCAACGGTGTCGTTGATTGAATAAATTCTTGCAATTCCTTTTTGAGCAGTAAGTTATCAGCACCGACTGCATTCAAAACTTCTACGGCCATGGCGTTATCCAGTAACGCAAGCAATAGGTGCTCAACAGTCATAAA
>JAHRWB010000095.1 GCA_019090385.1 Pseudomonadales bacterium
AGATACTGTACGGCGATTACGTTCTGTAAATGGATCTGGTTCAGGATTTGATCCTACCAGCAATTTGGTATAAGGGTGTTTGGCTCTGAAAAACACATCATTTGATGGACCTATCTCCATCACTGATCCAAGATACATAACTGCCATGCGGTCAGAAACATAACGCACCATGGATAAATCGTGTGCGATAAAAAGCAGGGTAAGACCCATGCTGGATTTGATATCATTTAGCAGATTGATTACCTGGGCCTGGACGGATACATCAAGAGCAGATATGGGTTCATCACACACTAGAAATTCCGGCTCTACAATCAGTGCCCGGGCAATACCTATTCGCTGTCTTTGTCCACCGGAAAATTCATGGGGATAACGCGAAGCATGATCTGCATTCAGGCCAACTCTTTCCAGCCAGTCAATTACGCGATCGCGAATGGTAGTATCGCTTTCACTGGAATGTAATTTGAGGCCTTCGCCGATAATTTCTCCTATCGTCATACGAGGATTAAGAGAAGAGTATGGATCCTGAAAAATCATTTGCATTGTCTTGGCCTGATTTTGAAAATCAGGTGTGGTATATCTGGCGGGTAGTTTTTGTTCGCGATAAAAAACTTCACCGTCGGTTTTATCTAGCAGTCCCAGAAGTGTTTTTCCAAAGGTAGATTTTCCCGATCCGCTTTCACCAACAAGGCCCAATATTTCCTGTTCGTTGATAGTCAGGTCTATTTCATCCACAGCATGGACAATTTGGTTTTTACCGATATTGAAGTGTTTTGTAAGGCCGCGACTCTCGATCAGCGTAGTCATTTTTGTTCACCGGAGGTAATACGGTGTAGTCCAGGGACGGAAACCTCACAATCCTCGTGATGTAACCAGCAGGCCGAGTGGTGTGCTTTTTCCAGTTCAAAAAATTGATCAACAGGTTTATTTTTACAAATACGCATCGCATTTGGGCACCTCGGAGCATATCCGCAGCCAGCAGGTGGAGAAAACAAGTCGGGGGGGCTACCTTCAATGGGAATTAGCTGCCGATCCTGCTCGTTTTTGTTAGATGGCATAGCCGATTTTAAACCCAGTGTATAGGGGTGGGCAGAGCGATAAAAAATCTGTTCGGGTTCACCCTGCTCGACAATCTTCCCAGCGTACATAACTAAAATGTCATCAGCCATGCGAGCGACAACACCCAGGTCGTGGGTGATCAAAATAATAGACATATTGTTTTCGCTTTGCAGCTCTTGCATCAAGTCTAGTATTTGAGATTGTATGGTCACATCAAGTGCAGTTGTGGGTTCGTCAGCAATCAGGATAGAAGGCTCACAGGCCAGTGCCACAGCAATCATTGCGCGTTGTAACATGCCCCCGGAAAATTCAAATGGATATTGTCTGGCGCGTTTACTGGCTTCGGGGATTCGAGTCATGTCCAATAATTCGATAGCCCGGTTTTGTGCCTGTTTTTGACTATACCCTCGATGCACCAGCAATGATTCACCGATTTGTTTGCCAATGGTCATGGTGGGGTTCAGTGAAGTCATCGGGTCCTGGAAAATCATGCCGATTTCTGAGCCACGAATATCTTTCCCATCGATGTATATATTTCCCAGTATTTCGTTGCCTTTGAATATGGCAGTGCCCTGGGTGATTCGACCCGGCGGGGTGGGAATTAATCCCATTAGACTTTGTACCGTAACCGATTTTCCACAGCCGGATTCGCCCACAATGGCGAGTGTTTTACCTGGAAAAACATCAAAACTTACGCCGCGCACAGCTTGAACCGTACCGCCATAAGTGTCGAATTCGACATGAAGATTCTGAACAGATAACAGTACTTCCTGGTCAGTTGACATGGCTTGTTTGTTCACTCCTTGGATCGCATTTTGGCATCCAGCGCATCACGTAAACCATCACCCAGTAAATTAAAAGCAAGTACTGTGATACTGATTAAGATCGCAGGAAAAACAAGTTCATGGGGATGTGTAAGCATGGTTTTTATGCCTTCATAACACATGCTGCCCCAAGAAGGCGTTGGTGGGGCGACACCCATGCCAATGAAAGACAGAAAGGCCTCGGTAAAAATGGCACTGGGTACGGCAAAGGTCATGGTTACCAAAATGACACCCATGATATTGGGAATCATATGTCGTATAACCAGGTAGTGACTTTTTGCCCCCAGTAAGCGCGAAGCTGCAATATAACCTTCTTCTCTGATTTGGAGTATTTGTCCGCGTACCAGTCTGGCTGTGGCCGGCCAGCTTAAAAGTATCATGGCAATCAGCATGGGTATGACGCCACTTTCACCGGGTCCGATTCCAAAAGTGATTTTGAACAGAATCATAAATAATAGAAAAGGCAGTGCTACCACAAAATCAGAAAACCGCATTAGAAATTGGTCAACCTGGCCGCCGATAAATCCTGCTGTGCTGCCATATAAAATACCAACGCTGACAAAGATGAGCGGTGCAAAAATACCTATAAATAGCGATACCCGGGCGCCATACATAAGGCGGGCCAGCATGTCCCGTCCCAGGTAGTCGGTTCCCATGGGGTGTAGGGTTAAATAGACGATGCTGCCAATCTGTGGTTTATCAGAAGCATCAATCAAGCCTTTTTCTATAGCTTGTGCGATGGTGAGTACGCGCGCCACTTTAACTTTCAGCGTAAAAGGCGCAGGTAACTCAGTCCCATCCTTGTCCAGACCAACCAGGGTGTAGTAAAAAGTGCGTGGTGTCAGATCAAGCAGATCCTCAAAGCGCTTTATGTTTAGGTCGTAGCTTGTAAATAGTGGTAAACCCAGTGCCTGGCCTTTTTCGGTAGGGAAAATATTCCGATACAGACGATAGCCATAGGCATCGGGAATATTGTCCCACAGTAGGCGTACGCTTTCTGTGTTGGCGATCTGGGCCAGCTGCAGGGGGCTTGCTGATTGCTGCTCACCATACATGGCTGTAGCGGCATGGGAAGCAGTTCCATCCCACACTGGATAAGGTGCTATAAGGACGGCTTTGCGATCAATGTTGGGTGGTTGGCTGATCTGGTCTAGATCCTGATATGCAGGGTCTATGGTCCATATAAAAGGCCCCAGTACGGTAAATGCCAACAGAAAGACTACTAAATACAGTGAGAACATGGCGCGCCTATTTGCTTTTAGGCGTAACCAGGCATCTTGCCAATAGGACAGTGATGGCCGACTAATATGATGATGCGGTTTTTCGCTTTCAACCAAGGGCTCGAAGTCGCCGCTTCGAGGGAGGTACGATTTCCTGGTTATGTTTTCCAAAATGAGCCCACTATTGTTATTCCACGCTTACACGTGGGTCGATAAGACCGTAGATTACATCTACGACGATAACCATAAATACCAAAAAAGCACCATAGAATACGGTAGTGCCCATGATGACGGTGTAGTCGAGTTGTTGCACGGCTTCAACGAAATACCGTCCCAGCCCGGGAATAGCAAAACCATTTCTACAACAAATCCTCCGGTAGTAATGGCGGCTATAGCTGGACCCAGTACCGTGATAACGGGTAATACTGCATTACGCAGCTGATGCTGCAAAAATATACGCGACGAGGGTAGGCCCTTGGATTTGGCAGTGCGAATATAATCTGTATTGACAACTTCCAGCATTGAACTGCGTGTCAGGCGGGTTAGGTAAGCCATTGTGCCCATACCCAGCACCAGGGAGGGTATGAGCATGTGCAGGACACTTCCCCAGCCGGCTACCGGAATCATTGAAAACCCCACAAGCTGGTTGAAGCTGACAATGCATAGCTGACCCAGGGCGGCAAATACAAAGCTGGGGACCGAGACGCCAAGAATTACCAGAAACATAATGATAATGTCAGGCAGTTTATTTCTATACAGTGCTGTCAGTGCACCCCAGGTAATGCCGCCTAGTGCTGCGAAAGTGATTGCCAGAATACCTAAGGCTGCAGATACGGGAAAATGTTCACGAATGATATCGTTAACCTGACGGTTTTGTTGGGTAAAGGAAATTCCGAAATCGCCTTTGAGCATATTGCCCAGATAAATAACATACTGCTTGTGTAGAGGTTTATCCAGACCGTATTTTTGCATGAGGTTAGCCCGAATTTCCTCTGTGGTGGCTTTTTCGTCCATCAGAGGATCGCCAGGCACATTGTGCATGGCGACAAAAGTAGCCGTTGCTATAAACCATACGGTAACCAGGCCCTGAATAAGTCGTTTGATGATATAAGCGCGCATTAGTCATCACCTGCTGGTTCTTGTACCAGATAGGCTCGGCTAAAGTCTGGGTCTGCACCGATAATACGACGAACCAGGCCTTTTACGCGCGGGTCGAGTACGTAAATACGTCCGCGTTCATAATTGGGAATAATCACCGCATCGTTATAGAGAATATCCTGGATATCTGCAAATGCCTTCATGCGTATGGGGGGCTCAAGGGAGTTTTGAGCTATGCGAACGCTCTTATCCAACGCTGGGTTATTGTAGCGACCCCGGTTTTGAATGTTCCATGATGCAAATAGATCGCCAAAAGTGAGTGGGTCCTGGTAGTCCGGTCCCCAGCCCCCCATCACCAGATCAAAGTCACCGGAGAGCATTTTAGCCAATCGCTGTTTAAAAATTTGCAGGTCAATTTTTATATTCAGCCCCAGTGTGCGTTTGAAAAGGTTCTGGTAATACTCAGATTGTTTCCGCGCGGTGGGTGAATCACTAGTCAACATCACCAGTGCGGGAAACTCTTCCAGCCCCAGCTCCTTGCGCGCAAGTTCGAGGTGATGTTTGGCATTTTCAATGTCTATATTATGTGCCGGGGGTGGATATTCTTGTCGAAAAAGTTGATGTTCACCCTGTAACCAGCCGGGGAATAAACTGACCCCGGGTATATTTCCCGGCAATTTGATGACTTTGTACACCAATTCATTGCTGTTGTTTACCAGCTGCATGGCACGGCGCAGATGGTAATTTCGCGTTATTCGTTCGTCTCGATGATTAAATTCAATATAAAAAATGGTACCGTCGGAAAACTGATTTATAGTCCAGCGATTGTTTAATGCTGATTCCAGAGTTTCAGCGTCGAGCTGAACAAAGGCAGTTCTTTTATCTTTAAAGAGGTTTAATTTTGCAGTCGTATCTGCGGTGATGTAAGACCAGTTGATCGCGTTTAGTTTTATACTGTCATTGTTCCAATAGTGCGGATTTTTTTCCATGAGTAATTTTGCACTATGTACCCATTCACTAATGATAAAAGGACCGTTGTACAAAATGGTATCGGCGTCCGCACCATAGCGTCCTTGGGTTTTATTGTAGAAGCTTTCCTGCATTGGGAAAAACGTAGTAAATGCTACTAATTTGTCGAAATAGGAAATAGGTTTCTCAAACTCTATCTCAATGGTCAAATCATCCAGTGCGCGGGCACCCAATGCTTCTGCGGATAGGTTTTGGGAATTAATAGCTTCTGCATTTTTTAAAGGATATAGGAAAAAGGCGTATTGGGAGGCAGTTGCAGGGTTGAGGACTTTTTTCCAGGCAAAGATAAAATCATGTGCAGTAACCTGCGTGCCATCACTCCAGCGGGCATCGTTACGAAGCCAGAAGGTCGCCCCGGTGGGGGTGATTTCCCAACGTTCTGCCACAGCCGGTGCAAGTTGCTTGTTCTTATCGAAACGTAGCAGGCCTTCCATTACATGGCCTAGAATAATGCCACTGATTGCATCGGAGGTACGTGTTGAATCAAGCTGGGGTGGTTCTTGATCCAGTGCCAGGGAGATACTGTTGGCGGTTATGTCCACCCCTTCGGAAGATTGGGTGCTGTCAGAATTACTCGATGCCCAGTTTAAAATCAAGGCGAGAAAAATAAAAAATACACCGGCTGCAAGGCCGAGCCATAGCAATTGTTTTATAGAGGAATTTCCGGGCTTGATTCGTGATTTGACAGATGTCTCAGGAATCATACACGCAGCAAAAGATTTCCAACTGTGCGTTCGAGGTGAACAAGCGAATTGCATTCCTCAACCTGGTGGCAGTATGGCGCGTATTTTCGCATGATGGCATCACCAGTGTTCCAGGTATTGCGCGCTTCTGGATTTAGCCATATGACTCGCTTGGATTTATCGTACATTTCTTTCAGAATCTCAGCGTGGGCATCACAGTAATTATTTCTGGAATCGCCCAGTATAATAATAGTGCTGCGCTTATTCACATCATCCATACAAAGCTTTTTGAAATCCTGTAGCGCCTGTCCATAGTCAGTAGAGCCGGTACTATAGTGGTGCAGAGTCCTGGTGATAGCCTCTTCCATTGGATAGCGATCAAACATTTCGGAAACTTCACCCAGGTCTGAAGAGAACGCAAAGCAACGTACCTTGGACATGACTTCTTCAAGGCTATATAAAAACATCAGCAAAAAGCGCGAATAATTCGCTACTGAGCCACTGACATCACAAATTGCGAATACGTTGGGGCGGTCGACTTTTGTTGATTTCCAGCGCAGATCAAAAATAGCACCGTCATAGCTCATGTTTTTACGCAATGTTCGTGGTACATGCAACTGGCCACGCTTTAACACCCTTCGGCGCTGGGAATGCAGTGATACCAGCTTTTTTGCCATGCGCAGGACAATTTCCTGAATGACACGAAAATTACGGTGCTCGACATTAGAAAGCTTAACCTTGCGCAAGAGTTCTTCGCGTAAACGCATGCCGGTATGGTCCGCATGAAGCAGAAACTGCCGCTCAACGTAATCCCGTACTTGCTCCCGTAATATGTCCTGGCGCAGTTTTAGTTCTCGTGAAAGTCGTCGGTCAGGCAGGTGCTCGGATTTTTCTTTGTCTACAATTTCGCGGATCAGATGGCTGAGTCCCATACCTTCCAATATACGGCGTGTGTATAAACCTTTTTGGGTGAAAACCTTAATAGTTTCAACCTGGGCTTCCTCGCCTGCGCGAGCCATTTGCACCGTTAGTTCGGCGCGATCGTTGCGCATGAGTAGCTGCCCCAACGCGGAGCTGGCTTCTGATAAGTTTCCAGGCGGTATGGGCTCTAGTTCCTGGGATTCACCGTCACCGGTATTTTCACCACCACCGCCGCCAGAACCACCTTCACCGGGTTGATTGCCATCCCCTCCGGAACCTGCCGCATCACCGTCACCATTTTGTGCATCACCCAGCTCGCCGCCTTCTCCGGCAAGAGATTGGCTGCTGACTTCCTCAAAGGAAAAAAAACGATCGAAGCATTCTGTAAAAACATCCTTCTCATCGCAGGTTTTTGGTAACACCAGGTTCAACGTATGTTTCAAAAGCGCTCGGTCCGAATACCCTACCAGCTCGACTGCTTTGAAAGCGTCTAAGGTTTCAGCGGTGGAAACTCGGATGTTGGAGTTTCGCAACGCAGCAATAAATTTGGATAATGTCTGATCCATAGGTTTTGTCTAGTGACCTTTGTGCTTTTAGGGTCGTTCCGCCTCACGGATAGCCGTATGAGTCAAAGTGGTTAGTTCAGATTCGACGTTTACGATATCTTCCTGAAATTTCAGGATAACATTTAGCGTGTTTTTGATCAGCTCAGGTTCGAGTTTCTCTGAATGCAGAAGCATAAGTGTGCGTGCCCAGTCGATGGTCTCGCTAATAGCTGGTAGCTTTTTAAGATCCATTTCACGCAAAGCCTGAATAAAGGCCACCAACTGTTTTTCCAGAATGGGGGGGATTTCAGGGACTCGCGCGTGAACTATGCGTCTTTCCAAAGCTGCGTCAGGAAAGGGAATGTACAAATGCAGACAGCGACGTTTAAGTGCATCGGAAAGTTCACGTGTATTGTTGCTGGTTAAAAATACCAGCGGTGGTTTGGCTTTCGCTTTAATCGTGCCAATTTCAGGAATAGATATCTGATAATCAGACAACAGCTCCAGCAGCAGACTTTCAAATTCGTGATCAGCCTTATCAATTTCATCAATCAGCAAGACGCAGCCATCTTCTTCTTTCAGGGCTTTAAGCAGAGGGCGGGGCTCCAGGAACTCTTCGGAAAAGAAAATATCGCCAAATTCATGTAGTCGGGCAACGGATTCCGAGAGTCCTTTCGCGCCGGAAAGGACTTCTTCCAAGGCTTGTTTGAGTACCTGGGTGTATAAGAGCTGTTTGCCATATTTCCATTCATAGATTGCTTTGGCATCATCCAGACCTTCATAGCATTGCAAGCGAATCATGGGTAGACCGAGCATCTCTGCTGTAGTTTTTGCCAATTCGGTTTTACCTACACCTGGAGGGCCCTCTATGAGGATGGGCTTCCCAAGCTGGTTGGCAATATATACTGCTGTAGCAATTTGATCGCTACAGATGTACTTGTGTGCTTCAAGCGACTTTTTCAGAGACTCTACAGATTTGGCTATGTTATGGACAGTTGACACTGAGCTTCCTTCATTTTCAAATACAGATTGATTGCAAAGCCGCCTATTATCCTTTATCTGGTGCCATATTGTATAGTCGAATAAACACAAAAAAAGTCATGTAAATTCATGAGCTTAGTTGATTGATATAAAGTTGAGCATTTTTTATCGGAGGTATTTCTATAAATGCCGGGTTTCTAATTTTTGGTGATTGGTCAAAATGCACAGCATTTTATAGAGGAGATTAGTGGCCACCCGAGTCGTGAGAAGTGCCAATTACTAACTTTCATTGGGAAAAAATGTTAGTAGGAAGCCAGATCATGCTACGCTGCACCAATGGTGTGATTATTTCATACTTGATAGTAAAGGAGCTTTTTATGAGTACAACACGCAAAACAATCACTGTTACCGATCAGCAAGATAACTGGATTAAAGCACAGATTTCAGCAGGTAAATTTACAAATGATAGTGAATATATCCGCGATTTAATACGCCGCGATCAGGCCAGTCAAGCTGATATAGAGGCGATCCGCGGCGCGCTCATCGAAGGCGAAGAAAGCGGAAAACCACAGCCATTTGATGCTAATTTATTCAAACAAGAAATGACTGCTAAACATGCCTGAATATCGGCTCGCACCGAAGGCTAGGGAAGATATGGAAGCGGTTTGGCTGTACTCGTTGAAACAGTGGGGAGCGCAACAAACAGGGCGATATATTGATGATCTGACGGAAGCCTTCGGATTTTTGGCCGAAAGCCCGAAGGCAGGGACAGCTTGCGATAATATCCGTATTGGATACCGAAAATATCCCGTTATTCGCCATGTTATTTATTACCGTGAAACGTGCTACGGCGTGAAGGTTATTCGTGTTTTACATGACCGAGTGTTAGTCACTCGTCATTTTTAAAATTAAGGCGAACAAACCGTGTACAGAAAAAAAGGAATTTTGGCGAGTTTTTTTGCCACAGCAACATTATCTTGTTTGTTGTGAATGGTTCCCCTCTAACAAAATATGCTGCTTGATAGCAGAAGGGTAACAAAGAGTGTAAGTAAGAAACTTGTTAGATTAAAGAAGCTCCAATTAGATGAGTATTTGGGTATATCCAAAGAACCGGAAGTCCCATCTAAAACCACACCAACGGCAGCTAAAACAGAGAAGGGTAAACCCGTATCAACCCCACAGCCTAAAGCTGTAGAACATAGTTCTGCTCCAAGTTCCTCAGGCAAGGCGGGCGCCCCGAAACTTAGGGCTAATCCGTATGCACAGAAGGCAGGCCGACCAGTTCATTAATAGTGCATAGAAGGCTGTCCATGAATTATCCCAATCAAGAAAAACTGAAAAGGAGCATGATGAATTGCGCAAAACGGTTGTTGATAAATCGCCAGCTTTTCAGCTAAGGCCATATCTGTTGATTTGCACTCAAAAGTGATCCACTAAAGGCGCGTTTTGGTAGAAGGCAACTCGCGATAAAATTCAATGGTGTGTACGCCCGGAATTCCGAATATGGTGTTTACACCATAGTACGCTCTCGTTGTACAATATCTTTGGCTTAGTTATAGAATCTCTAGCCGGCTTAGAAGGCCGGGTATTCTGTTGAAAGTATAGAAGGGTAGTGCTGGAAGCATAGAGCGGTATTTTTAGCTGGCAGGCTGGTTTTGCCAGGTTAAAGTTGAACTAATTTTATATTATTGGAGACCATACATGGCCAGTAAACGCGGAAAAATCGAACTGAGTGACTCTGAAATCAAGTCCTACCTTGATTCGGAAAAGACTATGATCATTGTATCCAATGGTCATAATGGCTTCCCGCATCCAATGCCGATGTGGTTTTATGTTGATGATCAAGGTTGTTTGTATTGCACTACCTTTCGCAAGAGCCAGAAAGTTGCTAACTTCAAGCGTGACCCGAAAGCCAGTTTGCTGATCGAAAGCGGAACTGAGTATGCTGAACTAAAAAGTGTATTGATATATGCCACTGTCGAAGTAATCGACAATTTGGAGATAGTGCAGGATATTCTGAAGAAAATAACCAAGAAGGGTTTGGCGCTGGAATCCGATAAGTCGAATACTGCTGCTGATGGCGTGCTATCAACTGCCCCTAAACGGGTGCTGCTGAAGTTTGTACCGGAAGAGTACATTACTTGGGACCATTCCAAATTGGGGGGTGTCTACTAGCTTGTAGCTACCGCCCCAGTTCAGGATACTGATGAACAGAGTAAATATTATGGGTCTATTATACCGCAGTCAGTATTACGCTGACTGCTATTTACTCTGATCACTTGCTTGGGTCGCGATTGTGACCAACTACCTGGGTTTTAGTACTTATACGATTCTGGCTTAAAAGGTCCTTCCTGTTTTACGTTAATGTACTTTGCCTGAGTGGTAGTGAGTTGAGTGACCACGCCACCAAAACCTTCTACCATTAACTGGGCCACTTCCTCGTCCAGCTTTTTGGGTAACACTTCCACGGTAATGGGAGCGCGTTGATTTTCTGGCTGTGCGGCCCATTTTTGTTCAAATAACATTATTTGCGCTAATACCTGGTTGGCAAAGGAGCCGTCCATAATGCGTGAGGGGTGACCCATGGCATTTCCCAGGTTAACCAATCTGCCTTCTGATAACAATATTATGTAGTCGCGAGCGTTATCGCTGCGGAAAATTTGGTGAACCTGGTCCTTCACTTTTTTCCAGCGCCAGTTCTCGCGGGTAAAGGCCGTATCAATTTCATTGTCGAAGTGTCCGATATTACATATCACTGCGCCAGATTTAATCGTTTGCAGCATAGCTTTGTCGCATACGTCAGCATTTCCTGTGCAGGTAACAATAAGGTCAGTGTCCTTAAGCAGTGTTTTGTTAATATCATTGGTATTGCCGGTATTGCGGCCATCGATATAAGGTGAGACTACTTCATACCCATCCATGCAGGCCTGCATGGCACAAATAGGATCAATTTCCACGATACGTACAATCATACCTTCCTGACGCAAGCTCTGTGCGGAGCCCTTTCCGACATCTCCATAGCCAATTACCAGTGCTCGCTTACCTGACATTAACATGTCTGTGCCACGTTTGATGGCATCGTTCAGGGAGTGACGGCATCCGTATCGGTTGTCATTTTTAGATTTTGTGACCGAGTCATTTACATTAATCGCAGGTATTTTCAGGCTTCCTTCCTGCATCATTTCATAAAGTCGGTGTACGCCAGTTGTGGTTTCTTCACTAACGCCGTGGATGGTTTTCAACATATCCGGGTATTTTTCGTGGATCATTATTGTTAGATCGCCACCATCGTCTAACAGACAGTTAGCATCCCAGGGTTTTTTATCCTTCAAAATGGTTTGCTCGAGGCACCACTCGTATTCATCTTCGCTTTCATTTTTCCATGCATAAACGGGTATTCCTGCTTCGGCCATGGCAGCTGCTGCATGATCTTGGGTGGAAAATATATTACAGGAGGACCAGCGTACTTCTGCGCCTAAATCTACCAAAGTCTCAATTAATACTGCGGTCTGGATGGTCATATGTATGCAGCCAATAATTCTGCAGCCGGCTAATGGTTGTTCAGCGTGATATTTGGTTCTTAAGGACATCAATGCCGGCATTTCTGCTTCCGCTAGTGAGATTTCTGCTCGTCCAAACTCCGCAAGAGAAATATCCGCTACTTTATAATCCTGACTCATTCTTACACTCCTGTTTTTGCAATATTGTTTTGTATCATTATATTTTGGAAAAGGTCTTAATTTGTATGCCAAAGCCATTCTGCTGGGCCAGGTACTGGTCGTATCCTGGTTTAAATTGTGCCCTGCTTGCCCATTCATCCAGCGCTTCAGGGGCGAAACCCAGCCATAGATCTCCACAGGTTTCTTTTACCCAGTCTTGATCATGAGGTAATAGCTCTACGATGAGCAGTGAGCCACCTTTGCAAAGTTGTTTTCGCGCCTGTTTGAAAAATGAGATAGGCGATGAAGCGTGATGCAATACCATGCTTAGAACAATCAGATTGAATTCAGTACCTGCACGCTGTTTGGAAAAATCCACCAACCTCAGGTCAATGTTCTTGAAGCTCCCCTGTGCAGTACCTGGGGAGGGTAATTCCATCGACATTAGCGCCTGTCGGGTTCGTTGCAGCATGGCTTCTGAACTGTCTATACCTGTTACATAATCAAAACATCCGGCCAGCATATGCAAAATTTCTCCCTCTCCCGGTCCGACTTCGAGTGCTGTGTGTTTTGCTCCCTGCATACTCTCGAAAAGCTGCTTGATACTTTCAGCATAGACGGATTGTTCGCAAATCATAGCTTGTTGGCTGGCAAATTTTTCCGGGTTTTTCCTAATCTGCTGGTTGAAAAAATTCAGGCTGTGTTCAGCGCGCTGGTGATGAACTTCCCGTATTTTGTTGTTCAGTAGCTCTGGCAGAGGCAGGCTATCAAGCGCGTCGTATATTTGTGACTTGAGTGGGTTAAAGCGTGTATTGTCCGCGTCCCTTTGGCCTAAGTGCGCGCGCCGGTAAAAAACATTGGTGCCTTCTTTTCTTTTTATGAGTAAACCTGCACTAAACAGGATTTTGAGATGATGGCTTAAGGCGGGTTGCGGTACGCCCAGAATTTCGCATAGCTCCAGTACGCCAAACGAATCGCGACGTAGAACATGCAGCACTTTCGCGCGTAGATTGTCCCCAAGCGCTTTGTGGATAGCTACGATCTCTTCGAAGGCGGGCTGTTCCTGGTTTTGGGCAGGGGCTACATCCGCCTTTGATTCTTTGAGCAAGGATGACATGGGGGCGCATACTAGCAGCACAATTTAGCAATATCAAAATATATTGATATTGTTGTGTGATGCAATGCCTGTCAGAATGTGAATTGTTTTAAGGTCCCGGATGGCAAATATCAGTGAAGCCTATTATCAGTGAAGCCTATGCTAGTCAGTAAATTACCAGATAAAGGAACGACAATTTTTACTGTGATGAGTAAATTGGCTTCAGACCACAATGCCATTAACTTGTCCCAGGGTTTTCCAGACTTCCAGGCGCCGGCAGCGCTGCTTGAGCGGGTTGCGCATTACACTTCTGCAGGATTTAATCAATATGCGCCCATGAGTGGTGTGCAGGAATTAAAAGAGCAAATCGCTTCGAAGGTCACTGACCTGTATTCGCGGCAGGTTCTTGCGGATTCAGAGGTTACGGTGACGCCGGGTGCGACCGAAGCATTGTTTTGTGCTATATCCACCATTATTCATCCCGGCGATGAAGCTATCATTTTTGATCCTGCTTATGATACGTACGAGCCGGCTATCACACTGAACGGGGGCGTTACGCACCATATAAACATGCGATATCCGGAGTTCAAGATAGATTGGGATATGGTGCGGGATAAGGTTAATAACCGTACACGACTTATCATAATTAATACGCCACATAATCCAACGGGCAGTATTTGGGGTGAGTCAGATATTGAATCCTTGCAAAAAATTGTTGAAGGAACACAAATTTGTGTTATTTCTGATGAGGTGTATGAGCATATTGTTTTTGATGCGCATACACATCAAAGTATTCATAGCTATCCGGAGCTGGCAAAGCGGAGTTATATTATCTCTTCCTTTGGCAAAACCTATCATACGACGGGATGGCGTTTAGGGTATTGTATCGCGCCCCAGGCATTGACCAGTGAATTTCAGAGGGTGCATCAGTTTGTAAACTTCAGCACCAATACTCCCATGCAGTATGCTGTAGCTGATTTTTTGAGAGACTGCCCGGAGCATCACGAAGAACTGGCTGATTTTTATCAGCATAAGCGCGATTTGTTCTGCGGGTTATTGGCACCTTCCCGTTTCAAGTTGCTACCATCATCCGGCACTTTTTTTCAATTGATGGAATATAGTGCCATCAGTAGTATGGCAGATACGGATCTCGCCAATCACATCACCATAAAGCACAAGGTGGCCAGTATACCAGTGTCGATTTTTTATCGGGATCCTCCAGAGCAAAAAATACTTCGATTTTGTTTTGCTAAATCAGACCAAACTCTGGAGGCGGCAGCCAGAATTTTAAATCAATTGTAATTCTTATATTGCGAGTATAGTTATGCGTCAAAGCAGGTGGGTAGAGTTTTTAGTGGGTGCGGTAATGCTGTTGTTTGTTGGGTGCTCTGAATCCCCCCAGACTGGGGAAAATCAGGAGATTGAGGAGCCTGGCAAACAAACATATACGCGTTTTTGTTTTTCTTGTCATGCCTCGGGTTTGGGCGGTGCACCTCGTACGGGTGATGCAGCAGCCTGGGCGCCACGCCTGGAAAAGGGACTTGAAAAAATGCTTGAAGGTGTGATTCGAGGCCTGCCTCCCGGCATGCCTGCTCGGGGTATGTGTCTACAGTGTTCTGACCAGGAACTAGAGAATGTAATGACCTATATGCTGAAAAGAAGTAAGTAATTGGCCGGATTGAGCACTTATTGGCAAATTTGCCACTCCGTATTTAATCCAGTGCCGATAAACTATAGATGCCAGCGCTGGTTAAACACTGGAATGAATATTGCTTATTATTGATGACAGTTTTTAGGTGGTAGTTTATGTGGTGACCATAGCGTGAGCGTAGCTGGAAAGTGATATCAGAATGGGGAAGATAATGACAGGAGAGCATTTACCCGGTGACGTAGTAAGCCGCCGCAAGGGGTTGGTACTGCATAAGGGCGTGATCCTTGAAGATGGCTGTATTTTGCACAATACGCCACTTCGGGGAGAACATATTTCGACCCGAGAGGAATTTGCACGCGGGCATAGGGTTTCTGTGGTGAATATGAGTGCTGAAGAGCGTGAGGCTGCTTTGGAACATGCCAATAATTTTCACCATGAAGCGCGGAATTATCACCTATTGCGTAATAACTGTGAACATACTGTCACGCGTGCCACAACAGGTAGTGCCCGGAGTCCGCAACTTACTGGATGGGTATTTGGTGCGGGTTTGGCCGTGATGGCATTGCTAGTGACGAGGCGACCAGGCATTGCGGTTGCAGGATATATGCTTGGGCGACGTATTGCTCAGCGTATAAACGCCTGATCGCATGGCTCAGTACTAAGTTTTCAGAATATATTGATTCCAGTGTTTATTATAAAGCACCTGATATACAGAAGGATAAGGTATGAAGACACGCGCGGCAGTGGCCTATGCAGCTGGTAAACCATTACAGATTGAAGAAGTAGATCTGGCCGGTCCTCGGGCAGGAGAGGTGTTGCTTGAAATTAAAGCCAGTGGGGTCTGCCATACAGATGCTTTTACCTTATCGGGTGATGATCCTGAAGGGGTCTTCCCTGCTATATTGGGGCACGAAGGGGCTGGAATCGTAAGGGAGGTGGGTGCTGGTGTTACCTCAGTCGTTCCCGGAGATCACGTTATTCCACTTTACACGCCGGAGTGTCGTGAGTGTGAATACTGTCTCCATCCTAAAACAAATTTATGCCAGGCTATACGCGAAACCCAGGGTCAGGGCATGATGCCAGACGGCAGTAGCCGATTTTCTTTGAATGGTAAACCGCTTTTGCATTATATGGGCTGCTCCACGTTTTCTAATTTTACTGTGTTGCCGGAAATTGCAGTGGCAAAAATACGTAAGGATGCCCCCTTTGATAAGGTGTGTTACATCGGTTGTGGTGTAACTACCGGGGTAGGTGCAGTGGTTTTTGATGCCAAGGTTGAACCGGGTGCGAATGTTGTAGTATTTGGCCTGGGTGGTATCGGATTGAATGTTATTCAGGGAGCGAGGCTGGCGAACGCTAACAAAATCATTGGTGTAGATCTTAATGCTTCTAAAAGCGAGTTAGCTTACGTTTTTGGCATGACAGATTTTATCAACCCTCGGGATGGTGCTGATGTTGTAGAAGCTATTATGGATCTGACCAATGGTGGTGCCGACTATAGTTTCGAATGCATTGGTAATGTAGATACCATGCGTCAGGCTCTTGAGTGTTGTCATAAGGGCTGGGGGGAATCGACAATTATTGGTGTGGCAGGTGCAGGCAAAGAAATTGCAACCCGCCCATTTCAATTGGTTACTGGAAGGGTTTGGCGGGGCAGCGCTTTTGGCGGTGCGCGTGGCCGCACGGATGTTCCGAAGATAGTTGACTGGTATATGGACGGTAAGATTAATATTGATGATTTGATTACTCACACAATGCCACTCTATGACATTAATCAAGCATTTGATTTGATGCATGAAGGTAAAAGCATCCGCTCGGTTATACTTTATTAAGGGGTTTATGAGCAGTTATTTGCGAGGCTTGAGGATTGAGGCTTGCGAGGAGAAGCCAAAATATTATCGCTCAGGAGTGAAATTTTTCCAACGCGTAGAAGGTGTTTTGCAGCATTGAAACCCGGGTCATAGGCCCGACACCACCCGGTACGGGAGTTATCCAGCCGGCACGCTTAACAGCAGTATCAAATATCACGTCGCCATGGAGTTTGCCTTTCTCGTCACGTGTGATGCCGATGTCGATGACGATAGCGCCGGGCTTGATCCACTCGCCTTTTATTAAGCCTGGAATACCTACGGCGGAAACAACAATATCTGCATTTTCCACATGTTTCTGGGTATTGGAGGTGAACTTGTGCGCTGCTGCAACAGTGCAGCCTGCCAGTAACAATTCTAGTGCCATGGGGCGTCCAACATGATTGGAGACTCCAATTACTGTGGCATCCATACCCCTTATCGCGAGTCCGGTGTGCTCTATTAATTGCATAACGCCCATGGGCGTGCACGGACGTAAGCCCGGGTGACGTAATACCAAGCGTCCGACATTATAAGGATGAAAGCCATCGACATCCTTGTTGGGATGTATTGCCTCAATGATAGCCAGATTATCTATGTGTTTGGGCAGGGGTAGTTGTACCAGAATTCCGTCAATGGTGCTGTCGTCATTGAGGTCAGATATCATTTTGAGTAGTTGATCTTGGCTAATATCTGATTCAGGATTGTAGGCATCGAGCTTGAATCCCACCTCAGCACAATCGCGACGCTTGCCGCGAACGTATACTTGCGATGCTGGATCTTCGCCGACAAGAATTATCGCCAAACCGGGTGGGCGTTTACCGGCTTGTTCAAGGCGCGCTACTTTGTCGCGGATGCCTTCGCGGATGCTGGCTGAAATGGCATTGCCGTTTATAATCGTCGCTGTCATATTTTTTACTACAAATTAGCAATGAGTTTATGAACATGCATTATAAAGCATAATGGCCCTTGGATATGAAGGGCGCGGAAAAAACTGCTGATGAATTTTTAGCCAGAGCCGTTTCAGCAGGCAATTGATTGGAAAAACTCTTGATTAAAAGTGAATTAGTGACGCTATCGCGTTTGTCTGTTCCCATAATCGTCACACAGTTGGCCCAGATGGGTATTGGCGTAGTTGATACCATGATGGCTGGGCATGTAAGTGCTGTTGATCTGGCGGGTGTTGCTCTGGGGGGCAATCTGTATTGGCCGGTGATGTTTTTTCTCTCTGGCATTGTAATGTCGGTGACACCATCGGTTTCCCAGCTTAACGGTGCTGGCCAAAGCCAACATGTTGGTGCAATCGTGCGCCAGGTATTGTGGATAGTGCTTTTTGGCGGATTTCTGGCCCTATTATTATTGCAAAATATTGAGCCGGTCTATTATTGGCTGGGTGTCGACCCCGCCGCCATACCCGTTGCTGTAGCTTATCTTGATGCCGTAAGTTGGGGGCTGATCCCTATTCTGGGCTATTTTGCACTGCGTTATGTGTGTGATGGCATGTCCTGGACGCGTCCGGCCATGGTCATCGCGCTGTGTGCTCTGGCCTTAAAGGTCCCGGTTAATTATCTGTTTATCTATGGAGGGTGGGGCATTAAACCCATGGGCGGGGCTGGTTGCGGAATGGCCAGCACAATTGTTATGAGCACAGAATTTACCGTGATGGCTTTGGTTGTTAGTTTTGGTCGAATAAAAAACCTGGAAATTTTGTCACATTTCTCCTGGCCTGACTGGCAGGAAATTTGGCGCCTATTCTCATTGGGGTTGCCCATTGGTATATCCATTTTTTTAGAAATGGCTGTTTTCTCGGCCGTGTCGCTGATGATTGGCCGCTTGGGTGTGACTTCTGTTGCTGCCCATCAGATAGCCATGAACGTGGGTGGGTTGACATTCATGGTACCCCTGGCCATCGGTATGGCGGCAACTATTAGGGTAGGTTTTAATGTAGGTGCCCGAAATTATGCCATGGCGCGTATTTCTGGATGGGTAGCCCTGGGTGCTTCGTTGACCGTAGCACTGTTTGCTATGGTGCTTGTTTACACTTTCCGTGGAGATATTGCTCGGCTTTATACCACCGATACGGAAGTTATCCGCATCGCTAGCACCTTGATTGTTTTTGTTTGTATTTATCAGGTTTTTGACAATACCCAGGTTACTGTTTCGGGTGCACTGCGCGGATATAAAGATACCAGAGCGCCGATGTATATTGGTTTAATCGCCTACTGGCTTATTTGCTTTCCGCTCGGTGTTATCCTGGGTTTTGGTCTTGAAATAGCGGGTTTTTCTGTTCAAGCTCAAGGTGTCAGCGGTTTTTGGTGGGCCCTGGTTGTTGGTCTGCTTATCGCAGCGGTGGCATTGTCCGGGAGATTTTTGTGGATCAGTAGAGACGCAGACAAAATTCAGTTGCTGGCCGCCCGGTAGCCGCTGGAGGCTTTGTCATTATGATATTGAGATCTGATCCAATCAACGCCAGTGAGTTTGCCTATTCGATAGTTAAGCTCTTACGCCCCTGAAGGCTTCCAATAGCCAGCACTTTTGAGGTGCCTAGGCAACAGCAGGAAACCCATAGAGTCGAACGGCATTGTCATGCAATATCATGCGTCGTTGGTCAGGGTTTATCAGTTTGAGTTGATCGGAAATAATCTCCTGGGAATCTGGCCAGATTCCGTCCGGATGAGGGAAATCTGAACCCCACAGCAAAGTCTCGGCACCGATACGATCAATATTGGCCATGCCAGTCTCATCCTGCTGAAAAGTGACAAACATCTGTCGACGCCAATATTCGCTTGGCTTCATCTTAAGTTCCAGATTCTGGAACTGATCTTCCCACTCATAGTCCATGCGCTCGAGGGCATAGGGTAACCAGCCTGCTCCTGCCTCGCCAAGAACGATCTTCAGGCCGGGATGACGTTCTAATGCTCCGCCAAAGATTATCGCTGCCAAATGGGTTGACATGGCCATCTGAAATTCAGTCATTACCGTTGCCAGGAATCGATGATAGTCCAGGGGATTAGTAAATGGTGGCGCCCCGGCAGCACTACCAACGGTGTGCAGCTGCACGGGGATGCCGGTTTCCTCTGCGGCAATCCACAAGGGTTCCCATTCATCTTTCCAAAATGGCAGATTACCCTGGACGATGGGTAACTCTCCACCTCCGAGGCCCAGCTTTGCGCAACGCCTTAATTCTTCGGCTGCTTCATCTGCGCTACCTGCGGGTAAACAACCCACCATAGAAAATCGATCTGGGTTTGCCTTGCGAAACTCTGCTGCAAAATCATTGTAAATTCGGCCCATACAAGCACCGACTTCAGGATCCTTAACTCTTCCTGCTGCGCCGAGAATGCCGTAAATTACCTCACCCGCGACACCATCGCGATCCTGCTCTACGATGCGTAACTCAGGGTCAGAAGTACGCATAACACCTTTTGCTTGTGCTTCATAAAGCCCGGTTTCAGCCATGCGGTCGGCACGGTGAATGGCACCTGGTATATAGCGGCGCCCACCTGAGCCCATACCGCCATAGAGTCCCATTGATTTTCCGGAAGCATTAACCCAGTGCTGTTCACCTTCGCCCCGTTCTACAACCTTGGGCATTCGATCACGCAAGCTTGCAGGAGCATTCTCGGTGAAAATTTCTTTTGGCATACAAGGCAGGTCTATATGACCGTCAGCTGAGTAGATTGGATAGCTCATGACCTTTTCCTCATTGATGATTTGTGAACAACGTGATCGCAGAAACAATGTTTAGATTCGCTGTCTCGACACTAAATAGGTGCATTGCAAAGCAATTACACCGATAAACACTTCGACAATAGAATCCTGAGACTAAATTCTCAAGTACTAAAATCTCTTTTCGAGCCTATTTGTTGCCCTTAATCAGATCAATAGGCTACGTTAGTGGTCAAAGAGTGTCCCTAGGCCGTTAAGACGAAATTGTCCTTCATATGTTCGCGAACGTCCTTCATATGATCGATATATTCGTTAATGCCGCCATTATAGTTGCCATCCTGACGACGCTGGGATTCTCCCTCCTGGTTATAGTAGCCCGGCGTGCATTCCTCATTGCGGCCTGTTTTACCACGATGGCTGATGACCTCCTGTACCCACCATTCCTCTGCCTGGTCCGTGGCATCCATGGTATTGATGTCATTCTGGCGGGCATAATCAATACAACCCGCTATATGATCACCTTGAGAAAATAGCATATCCGTTAGATTAAATTGAAATGATGATTGTAAGCCGCCCATGATGAACATATTGGGGAAGCCATGGGTATGAACGCCAACTAATGTGCGGATGCCATCATTGTATTTATCCTCCAGATTCAGGCCATTTTCACCAATGATAGTATTGTAAACACCTGTTTTCTGTACTTCGAAGCCGGTACCGTAAATCAGAAGGTCAACGGCATAGGTTTTACCATCAAATACAGGTCCCTTTTCGGTTATCTGGGTGACACCCTTACCATGGGTATCCACAAGATGAACGTTAGAGCGGTTGAATGAGGGTAGATATTCGTTGTGAAAACAGGGGCGTTTGCACATAAACATATACCAGGGCTTCAGTGCTTCTGCTGTTTCTGGATCATCGACGGTTTCTTCGATACGCTGATGAATTCGCATCATATAGTCGATATTGGCATTTTCCTGCATTCGAACCCGCTGATCGGGCGGCATATTGGCTTTTACCTCCTTTTGCTCAGCGGTAAGTGACTGCGCTTTTTTGGCGGCTTCGCGTCGGTCCTTCTGCCAGCCTGGTTTCAGCCTTCGGGCCCAGTTTGGATCTGTTGGCCAATCTGCACGTACATCAATTGATGAGGGAGTACGTTGAAAAACGTAAAGTTCTTTGGCGCTGGCAGCAAGGCTAGGTATCGCTTGTACTGCGGTGGCGCCAGTACCAATAAATCCAACTACCTTGTTTGCGAGATTTTCTAAATCCTTGCCGCAATAGTCATAATCCCAGCGTGAGGTATGGAAGGAATGTCCTTTAAATGTTGTCAAACCTTCAATATCTGCGAGTTTTGGTTTGGTTAGAGGGCCATTGGCACAGATCACATATTTGGCTTTCATCAGGTCGCCTCTATCTGTTTTTACATGCCATGTTTTATCTTCTGCATCCCATACCGTTGAGGTTACGGTGGTTTGAAAAGTAGCGAGTTCATAAAGGTTATATTTCTCAGCAATGGCCTGGCAATGTGAGTAGATTTCAGGGCTGGTAGCGTAGTGACGGGTAGGTACGTAGTCCATTTCGTCGAGTAGGGGCAAATAATCATAGGAAACCACATCACAGGCAGCGCCAGGATATCTATTCCAATACCAGGTACCACCAACGTCAGCGCCTTTTTCAACAATGCGAATGCTGTCAACGCCCTTTTCTCTTAAGCGTGCAGAGGTTAGAAGCGCAGAGAAGCCACCGCCAATGAAAAGACACTCAACGCTGTCGTTGATCGGTTCACGTTCCTTGATCTCACCGCCATAGGGATCAATTTCGTACTTTGCCAGTTCACCGGAAAGTTCGGAGGTGTAATTTGACAGGCCTTCTGGTCTATAAGCCAGGCGCAGGTCCCGCTCCTCTGCAAACTTATTTTTGATATCGTCGTAATATTCTTGTGTTCGTTCTGTCTTTTTAGAAAGTGCCTGTGTGCCGTAGGAATAATGTTTTTTCTTGGTCATGTCAGTTCCTCAATCGATTCGCGATGCTACTTACGCCGGTTGCCCCAAGGCTCCGAAGCGACGAGACGGAGAGTGCTATCAGTACAGTACTATTCGTACAGTGCTATCCGTAATGTCTTGATTACCAAAGTAAGGCAGTCTCGCTTTATGGGCACGATAAATTTTCACTAATCGTTAGTTTTTTGATTCAAATTAACAATTGGTGATTTTTTGCCGGTATTTGTGGCGATATGATGCGACGTAAGGCACGGAGGAGGATCCAGGAAATGTGTGACTGTAAGTATTCCTGTGTAACTGTCAGGACAATATCAACAGGGAAATACAGAATCTGTTAGCCAGTACGGATTCCCTGATGAGTATTGTGAAAACATCCCAAGAGTTACCTAGGGTCTCGTATGCCAGCTGCCAGATATACAGCTTAGGATGGTAATTGTTTGCGAGTCCTGTATTCGGATTTCAAGTGGGGGTTTGTCTTGTTTGTATAGATTAACAGCGGAAGCCTGTTTATTTTTCTTGGTATAGACAAATGTTTCTGCGCATGCTGCAGGGTGATTATTTTTGAAATAGAATTTAAGAGCGGTTGCGGTATCACATTTAACGACTATCTGGTTTTCCTTCCCGTCAGTAAAACGGCCTTCCCACTCTGTACAGGGTGAAGAACCTTGTGAAACACTCGGGGACAATTCCTCAAGCGTAGTGAAATCAGCACGTTCGATGTCCTGACGAGATTTGCGTGCGCGTGGATTCGAAGCTTCAGATATAGCAGTCGGAGCAACGGCTATATCTGAATATCTGTCGTTGCTAGCAAAAGATTGGGTTAGGGAAGGCTTTGCCAAATCTAGCCTGTTTAGTTCGTTATGTTCCAAGTCCAGGGTTTTTGGTAATGACAAATGGTTTTCGGTTTTCTTTTCGGTGGCGGTGCTTCTGAGCGGTATTGCTGCAATTGTTTCTTTGGATTTTACCTGCTCAGTTAGCATATCCGGTGAAGTGGCGGGTAGCAGCTCATTGTTGGGTAATTGCATAATGATGAGTATACCGAATAGAGCGGATGCAGCCGTTGCGAATATCAATTTTGGATAGGTCCAGGGGTTTATTATAAATTTGTTCTGTCTTGAGCGTATTTTTTTCGCTTCCTGATTAGCATAGGCAAGAATTGTCTGGTCGACAGTTTCGGAAGTGCTATTTTCCGGGTCATTTATTTCCGTTGTGTTTTTGCCACTATGGTACAGAGACCTGATCCAATCATCGCTAGTGGGCTTGCCTTTGAAATCAGACATAGTTTTGCATCCCTGATTTGAGTTTGGCCAGGGCGTAGCGTAGTCGGCTCTTGATACCCTCCTCATTTGAACCGGTTACTTGTGCGATCTCTTTAATGGATAATCCGCAATCCTCCCTGAGAATAAAGGCTTCTTTCTGTGTGTAGGGGAGTTTTCTAACAAGGTTAATAAGCCGGTTGCGTAATCGTTCCCTGCTTAACGCGGATTCTGCATCGGGTGTGGTCATGGGAGGTGCTAGTTCTTCCAGAGATACAGTACTATCGACCAGGTAGTGTTTTTTATTGCGGCGGTAGTAATCAGTTAATACATTGTGGGCAATGGTGTAGAGCATCGCGGCAAACTTGCCGCTTGATTGGTATCGGTCAGCTGATTTTATTAGCTTCATCCAAAGCTCCTGGTGGCAATCTAAGGCAGACTCATTGCTGAGCTGTCGCCGAAAAAATCTGAAACTGGTTTGTTTGTGGCGAGCGTATAGCAATTCGAAGGCTGCGGGGTCTCCCTTAGCATAACGTGTCATAAGTGACTCATCGTCTGTATCATTCACCTCGCTCTCGGGCGAGGTGAATGTACCGCGTAGTTGGGCTCTATCGATGGCTGACCTGCTGATATCCGAGTGCGTTTGCAGTACGCACCAGACTGATGAATTCGCTGCGGTAGCCATCCTCATCACTTCCTTTGGCATTTAGTGCCAGTGACAGAGTGTCGTCCAGATTAAACGCTTTAGTATAGCGTCCTCCCCGCAGGATCTGGCCGAACGCGGCAACCGCAGCGCTAAAGCGAAAGTTCTGACTGGTACTGTCTAATTTTTTTACAGCATCGCTGAGTTTTACCGGGAATGATCGGCGTTTACTGGGGGCATCGAAATCGGTTTTATATCGAAGCTTGATAAAGGCAATTTCAGCATTTTTCTCAGCCTTTAAAAGGCGTGATGGGCCGATGTTACGGGAGCTTGCATACCTGAGCGGGTCGCTGGACTCTGCACCTGAACCAACAAGGCTAATTTCATACAGCGCGGTGACCGTGTGGCCGGCACCGAGTTCACCAGCATCAACTTTATCATTGTTAAAGTCTTCACGCTCGAGATGACGCGTTTCGTAGCCGATAAGGCGATATTCAGAAACCACGTCAGGGTTAAATTCCACCTGTATTTTTACATCGCTGGCAATGGTATGCAGTGTCGATGACAGCTCATCAACCAGGACCTTGCGTGCTTCGTTAATATTATCAATATAGGCTGCATTTCCATTACCGCTTTGTGCCAGTTGCTGCATTAGCGCATCGTTGTAGTTACCGCGACCAAAGCCTAGAACGGAGAGTGATATTCCACTTTTACGTTCTTTTTCTATCAAGGCCACCAGAGCCTCATCGCTCACAATGCCCACATTAAAGTCACCATCTGTCGCAAGTATAACGCGGTTGACACCGCCTGGATTAAACGATTCGCGTGCCAGTGAATAGGCCAGTTGAATGCCTGCTTCACCATTCGTTGATCCGCCTCCACCAAGCTGATCCAGGGCTGTCAGTATTTTTGATTTGTCTGTCCCACTTGTGGATTCTAGTACCACACCTGCGGCACCGGCATATACAGCAATGCTGATATGGTCCTGGCTACGCATCTGATTTGTTAGCATTTTGAGAGCGGGTATTAAAAGTTCCAGTTTGCCAGGAGAGCGCATTGAACCGGATACGTCTATCAGAAAAACCAGATTTGAATCCGGTAGAGCATTTGCATTGCTATCGTAGCCTTTTAAACCCACATGCAAGAGATTGCGATTTTTGTGCCAGGGGGATGGTCCCAGTTCGCTAATCACGCTAAATGGCAGCGATTGATTCTCTGGTACCGGATAATCGTAGCTGAAATAGTTCAGTAGTTCTTCTACTCGAATAACATCGGCAGAGGGTAATAGCCCCTGGTTCAACATTCTTCGCATATTTGAATAAGAAGCTGTATCGACATCCACTGAAAAAGTGGAAACTGGAAACTCACTGGCCAATTTTACCTTGTTTTCCGCAAAATTCTTGTAGCTCTCCCTATTAGGATCGTTGTATGGCGCGTAGGGTCGGGTGGAGTGTATAGCGGCAGGGCTCGCAAATTTCTGTTGTAGATAGATTCCTTCCAGGGTACTAAGGCGTGTAGCTTTTGTTGTGCTCGATGCCATATGTATTTTTCGGATATCTAATAATTTTTTTTCGGCGAATATTTCTTTTACCATGTCATCTTCTACAGGGGACTTATTTTGTAGGTGCGAGTTGATGTTTGGCTTTTTAACGGGCAGAGGTTGGGCCAGGTCTGGATTAGGCGCATAAGCCGTATCCACTTCATCATCGTTATTCTTATTTACACAGGCGCTGATAAGCAGTAGCACTGAAATGGAGATACTGAGCGCTAATACTGCCTTTGGAAGCGACAGCAACTTTTGCCTCAGTAAATTTTGTATTGGAAGCGATTGCATGACTTTAACCTGGCTGAGCACACGGGTGCGATATCACTACAAACGCACGCGTTTAGAATTCGGGTTAATTATTTTTAAGGTTCTTGGGCGAGGTTAATGCGGCAGGGGATTCATGAGACCAGAGCCCACTATATCGCAAGCCGACAGCAAAGATGAAAATGGACATAATAATTCCGGGAATCAGGGCCTCCAGGGGAGAATAAGCATTTACGACTAAACCCAGGGCGGGTGATGAAATTAAGGTCGATATCATAAAGCTGAAAGTTAACAGAGATAGAATTTGTGCGCGTTGCTGCTCCGGTGCAGATTCCTGAAGAATGGACCGTACCAGTGTACTGGTACCCCCCATATTAAGTCCCCAGAAAAATATGCAAAGATAGAATATAGAGAGCCCCGGTTTTAACAGCAGCAGGGTAAGAATAGACGCACGGCTCAGCTGCAGAATCAGAAATAGTCTGCCCGGCTTCAGCAAAGGCATAAAGCGATATAACACCCCGTTTGCAACCAGCCCCCCACAGGTAAACAGTATTATTACGTTGGCGTAAAACGCTGCATCCCCTGCATAGACATGCTTTACAATAAATGGGATAGCAACCAGGTAAGCTCCGGCATTGAAGAGTGCGGAAGCAAAATTCAGTCCTATCAGGTTGCGTACCAGGCTATGCTGCAAGGCTATTCGAAACCCCTGTATTAACCTAAGCCTTGTATTTATTATTCGGTTCGGCAGGGGTTTTAAACGATTGATTGCAAGCAGACCCAGTAAAAAAAATGCACTCTGGATAAAAAGTATCGCGACCAGGCCAATATTCTCCAGTTTGCCACCCACCCACATCGCAAATATACCCACCAGGGTGGTGACTATTGTAGTTAGTGTTACCGTGCGTTGAATATCAATGCGGGTGATATGGTTTAGCATGGTTTGTCGTGCGGGATCCGAGATACCTTGCAGGGCGACCATGGTCATGCCAAATGCCACTACCAGCCAAAGGTTGAGGCCCACATAATGGTAAGCAATGGCCAGCAGTAAGGGGGGAAGGGCAATAATAAAGTGGGCGAATTGGAGCATCCTGCGTGGATCAAAGCGGTCAGCTAAAATACCACCCACAAGCACCATAATTGATGGTAGTTCTATCAAACCCCGGAGAAAGCCTGTTTTGTCAGCGGGTGTGTTTAGCGTGCCAATGAGCAACCAGGTAATGAGGAAGCCTTGCAGGCTCATAGCACCCAGCCAGGCACCGGAGCTGGCAAGATACCAGGGAAATTCAAATTTACCCGGTAATTCGGCCTGTTTTGTTTTTATCCGCTTGTCCGTAGGGACCGAAACGCGCATTTTTTTCTCATTCTACTGTTTTTTCCTATTTTATCTGTGAATCAATAACTTACAAACTTTTACACAATTCACAATCCAGGCCTATACTTGCTAACGGCAGTTTTGCAAGATAAGTATTAACTATTCATATGGTGTACTCGTATGTTAGCAGGTCGAGGACAGGAACCTTTACAAACTCGGTTCAGAAGCGATCGTGTATTCCATGCCGGTGGGGACTGGTACTTCCATACACGGGAAAGCATAGAAGTCGGGCCCTACGAAAATCAGTTTGAGGCTGAGTTAGAGGCAGGTTTATTGCGGGAGTTGTTAACAGCTCTTGCCTTGAACCAAAGTCCCGAGGAAGTTATCAGGGAGTTTGTGCTGGATTCATTTAGCTGGGGCCATCCGCTATCAGTAAGTTGTACCAGTTCCTGGAGTGCTTCCTGAGCGGGTAAGTTTGGGTTCAGGCCATAAACGCTGATACAATGCCCGGCTTTCAATAGCACAGGCTTGGCACGCATTATGTCGGATGACGTCGCCCCAGAATCACCATCCTTTTCCTTTGTTGATATGGAACACCGTATTCTTGAATTTTGGGAAGAAGGTGACATTTTCCAAAAGTCATTGGAACAGACCAAGGGTCAAAAACCTTACATATTTTATGATGGCCCGCCGTTCGCAACCGGGTTGCCACATCATGGGCATTTGGTCGGCTCTATCATCAAGGATGTAGTTCCTCGTTACTTTACTATGAAGGGTCGCTATGTGTTGCGACGCTTCGGGTGGGACTGCCATGGTCTGCCCATTGAGCACGAGATAGATAAACAACTGAATATGTCAGCCCAAGAGGCAGTAGAAAAACTTGGGGTGGCCGGATATAACGATGAATGTCGAAAAATTGTTCAGCGTTATGTTGCACAGTGGCGTTCTACGATTACACGTATCGGCAGGTGGGTTGATTTTGACAACGATTACAAAACCATGGATATCGAGTTCATGGAATCTGTGTGGTGGGTGGTCAAGCAACTCTGGGATAAGGGTTATATCTATCAGGGCAATAAAGTGGTGCCCATGTCTACTGCGCTTGGTACGGTACTTTCAAATTTTGAAGCCGGTTCCAATTACAAAGATGTGCAGGACCCGGCAATCACGGTCTTGTTTAAACTGCTTGACGAAGATGCCTACATCGCAGCCTGGACCACCACACCCTGGACTTTACCTTCCAATTTGGCACTGTGCGTCGGTGCCGATATCAATTATGTAAAGGTGCAGGACAGCGAGCGGAATATTTGTTTCTACCTGGCGGAAAGCCGACTCCCTGAATATGAAAAAGAGCATCCGCTGGAAGTGCTGTCACATTGTCCTGGCACCGATCTGGTAGGAAAAAAATACCGGCCTTTGTATGATTATTTTGAAGCACAGCGTGAGCAAGGCGCTTTTGTTGTGGTGGCCGATGATTACGTCACAACGGATAGTGGCACGGGTATCGTACATCAGGCTCCGGCTTTTGGGGAAGATGATAAACGCGTTATCGCTGCTGCGGGTATTGAGGCTTTTGTTTGTCCTGTGGACCCGTATGGCAAGTTCACTTCGGAAGTGTCGGATTATGATGGCATGTACGTTAAAGATGCCGACAAAGAGATTATTCGTCGATTGAAAGAGGACGGTTTGCTGTATCAGCAAAGTGTGATTCAACATAGCTACCCTTTCTGTTATCGCTCGGATACACCACTCATTTATCGAGCGATACCATCCTGGTATGTTCGTGTAACGGAATTTAAAGATAAGATTGTTGAGTGTAACGAGCATATACGTTGGGTGCCCGAGCATATTAAGCATGGCCGTTTCGGCAATTGGTTGGAAGGAGCAATAGATTGGGCTATATCGCGAAACCGTGTTTGGGGCACGCCACTGCCGATATGGATAAATGATGAGACCAACCGACATATTTGTATTGGATCAGTTGCCGAACTGAAATCCTATTCCGGGATAGAGGTTGCTGATCTGCATCGTGAATTCGTAGATCCGGTAGAATTTAGCATAGAGGGTGAAGCCGGTGTCTACAGGCGTATTACTGATGTGCTGGATTGCTGGTTTGAATCGGGTTCCATGCCTTATGCTCAGCTACATTATCCTTTTGAAAATGAAGAAGTTTTTGAGGCGGGGTTTCCTGCTGAGTTTATTGCCGAAGGCTTGGATCAGACTCGTGGTTGGTTTTATACCTTAACAGTGCTGGCAGCAGCTCTGTATGAAAAGCCTGCCTTTCGCAACGTTATTGTAAACGGTCTGGTATCGGCTGAAGATGGCCGAAAAATGTCCAAGAGCTTGAAAAATTATACGGCACCAGACTTGCTCATGGAAAATTTTGGTGCTGATGCACTGCGTTTGTACCTGATTAACTCGGGATTGGTGCGTGGTGAAGAACAGCGGTTTTCTGATGCCGGCGTAAAGGACATGGTCCGACGTGCACTGTTGCCCTGGTATAACGCTTTTAGTTTTCTAAAAACTTATGCAACTATTGATGGCTGGTCACCGGATAAGGGAGAGTCACAAGGGGATAATGTACTCGATCGCTGGATACTTTCCGGGCTGCAAACCTTGAAATCAGATGTTGCCGCAGAGATGGAGCAATATCAGCTATATAATGTTGTGCCTAAGCTGTTTAGATTTATCGAAGATTTAACCAACTGGTATATCCGTCTTAACCGGGCACGGTTTTGGGCAGAGGAGATTACCGCCGATAAAATAGCAGCTTATTCCACCTTGTATACTGCTGTATCGGAATTGAGTATAGCCATGGCCCCCTTCGCGCCATTTCTGGCTGAATATATGTACCAGGAGTTAGCGGCTCTGGGTGGGGTGAAGCCCGTACCGGAGTCTGTACATTTGTGCGCTTATCCGGAACCTGAGCAAATTTTGATTCAGCCTCTCCTTGAGGAGGCTGTTAGTAAGATGCAGCAAGTTATTCTGTTGGGTCGAAAACAGCGCGAAACGGTTAAAATCAGTATTCGTACACCCTTACCCAAGTTGACAATAATTCACCGGGATCGTGCTTTATTGGATGAGATTGCCACGCTGGAAGAAACAATTAAGCGTGAATTAAATGTAAAAACTATTCTCTATGAACAAGATGAAGAGAAGTACATAGAGCTGCGCACCAAACCCAATTTCCCCATGTTGGGTAAAAGGTTGGGTAAGCGCATGAAAGAGTTCCAAAAATTGATTCAGGCCTTGTCACCAGTGGAAATCAAGAATTTGCACGACCGGGGTGAAATTGAAATTTTGGGTGAGCGCTTTGGACTTGATGAGATAGAGGTCTTTCGTGAAGCGAAAGCGGGTAGTAATACAGTGTCTAATCGTTATATTTCTGTTGCTCTGGATTGTGAGCTCAATGACGAATTGATAGAGGAAGGCTACGCCCGAGAATTTGTTAATCGGGTTCAGCGATCGCGCAAGGATTCCGGGTTACATGTCTCTGATCGTATCAGCTTACGCTATAGCGGTAATGAGCGTTTGGAAAAAGCACTCAGTCTTCAGAGTGTTTATATCGCCAGTGAAACATTGGCCAGTGACTTTGGCCAGGGCAAGCTTGCCGATGACGTTTTTGTTGCAGAAATCGATGCGCTGTCTCTGGAATATTCCATCGTGAAATTGGATTCCCTGAGGATTGATTAATA